>JAFLTD010000169.1 GCA_022510625.1 Lachnospiraceae bacterium | reverse complement strand
CTTATCAGTTGTGTAAATGTTCATTTCACGCAATCCTCCAGTTCTGTTATTCACTTATGATTGGGCAATTTGTTATGTTTATTTTATCCCCAAACACAAATTGTAAGTATATTTTACTAAATTTTGATGACAATTTCAATATCTTTTATGCGAAATGTATAACCTTCCCCTCTTGTAGCATAATACCTGAAATGATATACTATACACATTGAAAATCTTTTTTGACAGGAGCGGCTTCGTACTATGGGCACACTCACTTGCGGTTTCATCGGACTCGGACTGATTGGCGGTTCCATTGCCAAAGCAATCCGCAGCACAATCCCGGACGCACATATAATTGCATATGATATCAGTTCAGCATCCCTCCGGCTTGCAAAAGGCGAGCATGTGATAGACGATATCCGCCCTGCTGTCGATACCTCATTTGGCACCTGTGATTATATATTTTTATGCGCTCCGGTGACAAATAATGGTGAGAATCTTCTCATTCTGAAAGACTGTCTGTCGCCCAAGACGATTCTGACGGATGTAGGCAGTGTCAAAACAGACATTCACAGACAGATTGAAACCCTCGGCTTAAAGGATCAGTTTATCGGCGGTCATCCCATGACCGGTTCGGAGCGTTTCGGTTATCCGAATTCCAATGCTGCACTTTTGGAAAATGCTTACTACATATTGACACCCTCGGACACCGTACCTGAGAGTATGTTGTCCAAATATCGGAACCTGGTGGAATCGATGGGGGCCATCCCGCTTATTCTCAATTATGAAGAACACGACTATGTGACTGCCGCGATTTCCCACCTGCCTCATGTCATTGCCGCCTCTCTGGTGAATCTTGTCAAAGACGCAGATTCCAAGGAAGGCGTGATGAAGATGGTCGCTGCTGGTGGCTTTAAAGATATAACGAGAATCGCCTCCTCCTCTCCGGATATGTGGAGACAAATTTGTCTGACCAATACGGACAATATCTCCAAACTGCTGAAAGACTACATAAAAGCACTAACTGACCTTTCAGTCTGCCTTGACTATCGGGCTGAGGATGCACTGTACGATTT
Source organism: Lachnospiraceae bacterium (assembly GCA_022510625.1). GTDB lineage: Bacteria > Bacillota > Clostridia > Lachnospirales > Lachnospiraceae > UBA3282. The sequence continues at coordinate 3,455 of JAFLTD010000169.1, read as the reverse complement.
CTTTGATTCGGCGAGAAATTACAGGGAATCTTTCATTGATATGTCCAGCGGTCCAATCAAAGCAGAGCATGTTTTCACCGTGGATATTGTGGATGAACCGGGTGCAATCGCTGCTATCGCTTCCCTGTTTGCATCTCACAACATTAGTATCAAAAATATCGGCATCAATCACAACAGAGAATTTGCCGAGGGCGCGCTGAGAATAGAATTTTATGATAAGAAATCAATTGATCAGGCGATAACGATCATGACGAAACAGGGTTATAATCTTCACACTAAAAAATAATATAACAGCTATTGATACAGATACGGCTGCAGTGCGAAAGCAAGAAGTCAGGAAAGAGGTATAATATGATTTTTCAGAGACCAAAACATTTAAAAGGAGAATTGACGGTACCCGGCGACAAATCCATATCACACAGGGCAGTTATGTTCGGTTCTCTGGCAGAGGGCACCACGGAAATATCAAATTTTCTTCAGGGTGCAGACTGTCTTTCCACGATAGATTGTTTTCGCAAGATGGGCATTGAGATAGAAAATACCCCGGACCGCATCCTGATTCACGGGAAGGGTCTTCACGGTCTGAGTGTGCCTTCCGATGTACTGGATACGGGAAACAGCGGCACTACTACACGCCTTATTTCCGGTATCCTTGCGGCTCAGCCTTTCGAGACTACCCTGACGGGCGATGCTTCCATCAAGAAACGCCCCATGCGTCGCATTATAGAACCGCTTTCCATGATGGGCGCGGACATTTCGAGCGTAAACGGCAATGACTGCGCACCGCTTCACATTGTCGGCGGCCCGCTGCACGGTATACACTATCACTCCAAGATTGCATCCGCTCAGGTAAAATCCGCTATTCTGCTTGCAGGTCTCTATGCAGACGGTGTGACTAAAGTTACGGAGCCGACCGTCAGCCGCAATCACTCGGAGATTATGCTGAACTGTTTCGGCGCTTCCGTCAGCACCGAAGATACGACAGTCACCATATATCCGGAACCTGTTTTGCACGGTCAAAAAGTCATGGTTCCGGGCGACATCTCTTCCGCCGCTTATTTCATCGCAGCCGGTCTTCTTGTGCCCGGTGCCGAAGTTCTGATCCGCAACGTGGGTATTAACCCTACCCGCGACGGCATCCTCAAGGTTGCCGAAGCTATGGGCGGCAAAATCACCTACCTAAATGTTAATCAGAGCGGTGAACCTACCGCGGATCTTCTCGTGGAGCATAGCGTTCTCCACGGCATCACCATTGAGGGAGAAATCATTCCAACGTTAATCGACGAACTTCCGATTATTAATGTGATGGCAGCTTGCGCGGAAGGCACAACAATCATCAGAAATGCGGAGGAACTTCGAGCCAAAGAATCAAACCGCATCGACGTCATGGTGGACTATTTAAGTGCCATGGGTTGCAATATCACCGGTACGAATGACGGCATGATCATCGAAGGCGGAAATCCCCTTCACGGTATTACGGTGGACCCCCGCCTGGATCATCGCATCGCCATGAGTTTTGCTGTCGCTTCGCTGTTCGCGGACGGAGAAACAAAAATAACCGACAGCGATATCGTCACTGTCAGTTATCCGAATTTCTATGAAGATTTGTACAGGCTTACTCATTGATTTATCAACGTCCGCTGCGAACATTGTACATAATTCAGGATGACAGCTTAACTAAAAGCCTGTTTAGGAAGTAGGATACCACCATACAGATAATCCCCGCCAGACTACCGTACCAATTCAGTCTCACATCGGACATCTGAAAATGTCTCCCCTCCACGAACTGTTTATAGTATTCCGTATAGTATGCAAGCATATAGCAGACTGCACCCGACATCAGTATACCGACGATTCGGAAATACTGTCTGCATATCACCATACTGACAAACGCAGTTACGGACCCTACCACAAAAAACAATGCAAAATGTGCACCATATCTGATCATCAGGCTGACAGCTTCAATCTGTTCATCGGTTGGATTGTCAAATACACCCGCCGCAATCTGTCCTGCGATTCTCATCGTCACACCGGACGACACCTCACCGCGCTGAAACGATACGCGCATCACAAAATATACAAGCAGCATAAGCGCTGCAACAGATGCTGCAATCACAACGAATTCCAGCCACAGTTTCGTATGTTTTCCGTGCTTCATACCAATACGCTTTCCTATTCACTCATATTCTCTATCGTATCGTATGCCGCTATTCTGCTCACATCCTGCTCAGACATTCCGATAAAGATGGAACCGTACTCAAACGTGCCGTCCCCCTTATCCACTGCGCGGACTATCTCCAGAAATGCATGCAGAACTTCCTTCGTCCATATTGTCAGGTAAGACTCATACACCGCACCGATTTCAAGCTGCACCGGACATATAAATCCAACCCCCGTCTTAGAAGCATCTACCACGTCAATATCGACTTCCTTCGGTTCACCATCCCGATCCATTCTCTTGATCAACAGCTTGGATATCAGTTCGATGCGCCTGTTCTTTCTTCTTTCCTCCATAACCACATACCTCTCTTTTATACAATATTACTCTATTTGGCATGTTTTGTAAAGGAATCCGTAATAAACATCGCATCGCCAAAACTGAAGAATCGGTATCTCTCCTCAATGGCTTCCCCGTAGGCCCGCATCACATTCTCCCGTCCCGCCAGTGCAGAGACAAGCATCACAAGCGTTGATTCCGGCAGATGAAAATTCGTGATGAGGCAATCCAACACCTTGAACCGATAACCCGGGTAAATAAAAATATCAGTGTCGCCGCAGCATGCCTCCAGCGTACCGTCTTCCCTCGCCGCACTCTCCACGGTGCGGCAGCTTGTGGTTCCGACACAGATCACTCGATGTCCGTCCTTCTTGGCACGGTTAATTTTTGCGGCCGCATCTTCCGATACCTGATAATATTCGGAATGCATATGATGCTCCAAAATATTATCCGTTTTAACCGGTCGGAAAGTACCGAGTCCAACATGTAAAGTCACATATGCAATCACCACGCCCATGTCTTCTATCCGGCTTAGCAGCTCTTCTGTAAAATGCAGACCCGCCGTAGGCGCCGCAGCCGAGCCATCATATTTGGCATACACAGTCTGATATCGGTTTTTATCCTGCAATTTATGCGTTATGTAAGGAGGCAGCGGCATCTCACCGAGACGGTCCAACACTTCCTCGAAAATACCGTCATATGAGAATCTTATCAGTCGGTTTCCCTCATCCGCAACTTGCAGCACCTCAGCCGTAAGAGAACCGTCCCCGAAACTGATATGTGCACCCGGTTTTGCCTTCTTCCCAGGCTTCACGAGCGTCTCCCATATATCGTCCTCTTTTCGTTTCAGCAGCAACACCTCTACTGCCGCTCCGGTATCCTCCTTGACACCCATGAGTCTTGCAGGAAGTACCTTAGTGTTATTTAAGACCAAGCAGTCGCCCGGTCTTAAATAGTC
>JAFLTD010000168.1 GCA_022510625.1 Lachnospiraceae bacterium | reverse complement strand
TCAGCATCATATCCGCACCGGGATTTCTATAGAAGGAAAAATCCCTGTCCCCATCGGGAAAAGTCTCCACAAACGCCAGTGTCGTCCGGATCTCCTCATCCATTATCAGGTTTGAGGTATCTATTCCCACTTCATTAAGAGTCGCCTTTAAGCGGTTTCCGAATATATCCGACCCGACTTTTCCAATAAACGCGGTTTTTTTCCCCAGTTTTGTCAACATGGACAGCACATTACAGGGAGCCCCGCCGGGATTCGCCTCATAGATCGGATTCCCTTGACTGCTTGTGCCATTCTCCGTAAAATCTATCAGCAGTTCCCCCAACGCAACCACGTCGAAAGTTTTCATTTCACCGTCTCCTTTGCATCAGATTAACTCATACTTCACCACATCCATATTCACCTTGCCGTCAGCGTAGAAAGAGATCCCGTCCGCCGCAAGGTCGGTATACATTGTCGCAGAAAGCACATACTCTCCGTCATTCACGAAAACTTCCACGCTGAACTTATCCAGAATGACCCTCATCTTCAGTTCTCCGCCCCGGCTGTTCACAAGACAGCGGCGCTGATGAATGATCGCTCTTCTGGAGCCGGAGAATTTCCTGTCCACTTTGACAATCGATTCATGGGGTCTGAAGCTGACAGATGTCCGATAGACGTCATTCTGGGCAAATCTCACCGCAAATTTCCGATAGACATCTTCCGGGTCCACAGCTCGGACTGTCAATTCCATATCGACTTTACGCCCTTCTACGCCCGCAAGCTTGATTACGTCCGTAAAGATGACATTCTCATGCCGCACCTCTTCGCCGCGCAGCTTTTCCAATTCCCGTATCGGCTTCTGATACAGCCGCCCGTTATGTACGGAAAGCTCCCTCGGCAGACTCATCTGTCCGAACCAGGGCTGCCCCGGAGCATGGAGGTTACAGGTATCCCAGTTCTGCATCCAACCGATCATAATTCTTCTGCCGTCAGGCGTCAGGATCGTCTGGGGTGCATAGAAATCAATTCCGTAATCAATCGCTTGGTTCTGTTCTTCCGTAAAAGTATCGGTCTTATCGTCATAGTCACCGGTCAGGCAGAGCGTACCGTGTCCGTTATGGTATTCGAAGCCCTGCGGCAGCATATCCTGCGGACTTGTAATCAAAACCCCCTTGCCGTCCAACTCAAAGAAGTCCGGGCACTCCCACATTTTCCCATAACGGCCGTTATTATTTGCCAAAATTTTCTCATATTTCCAGTGAAAACCGTCCGGACTGCTAAAGAGGATAATCCGCCCGTCTTCCTCCATCGTACAGTTGCCTACAACGCAACGATAAGATCCGTCGGATTTCTGCCAGATCTTCGGATCACGAAAATCAAATTTACTGCTGCCTTCGGGCAGATCACTCTTCGTAAGCACCGGATTACTCCCGTACTTATCGTAATCCATGCCGTCCCCGATGGCGAGGCATTGCGTCTGTATGTCCTTCATATTGCCGTCGGGCTGCGTCTCCTTGGAAACGCCCGTGTACATCAACAGATGCCTTCCGTCCGGTAATACCAGCGCACTGCCGGAGAAACATCCGTCTCTGTCAAAATCGGCATCCGGCGCCATGGCAACGGGAAGATACTCCCAGTGCAGTAAATCCTTGCTGACCGCGTGCCCCCAGTGCATCGGACCCCAGTGGGAATCATATGGGTGATATTGATAGAACATATGATATTCACCCTTATAGTAGGAGAAACCGTTTGGATCGTTCATCCATCCCACGCGGGAAGACAGATGGAAATCCGGTCTGTCTTCCTTCGCGATTTTTCTCTCCATTTCTTCTTCGTACTTTCTCGCATCGCGCAAAGTCTGGCTTAACATACTATATTCCTGCTCTTTCTATCGTTTATTCACCGCTGTCGAGACCTGCGTAACGGTTGTATGCCGTCTGGTATACTTCCAGAAGTTTATTCATACCGCACTTCTTATCCAGCGTCTCTAAATATTTGGCCCACTCTTCGTCTGTCGGTCCGCCGTTCTTCAGCCAAAGACCTTCATTTTCCGATACGGTGCTCTCGAAGTTTGCCTTATACCAGTCGATGGTGTCAAGCTCTCTGCCCGTATACACACAGTCTACAGGGAAAGTGGAGGCACTGTCAACATACGGCATCCAGTAATAATACAGATCTTCCAATCGCTCAATCGCCCTGTCCTCCATCTTGAAGGTGGTGCTGTAATAATCACTGAGAATAAGCTTGGGTCCCCACACTTCATATTCACCTTTCAGCTCACCGGGGCTCTTGCCGAATTTCTGCCGACACTCTTCGTCGGTAATACTCAGCCACACGCCGTCCTCGTCCTGCCCCGTAAAGTAGACATCGATCGGACCGTACTGAAGCTGCATAACGACTTCGGGGTCATACCACTGATCAAAGAATTTCAGCAAATTAGCCGGGCTCTTACATGCCTTGGTGATATTCAGGCTGCCGCTGTTGATGCCGCCGCCCGTCCTTACCGTCACATTGTGAGTGCCGCTCGGTCCGTTCAGGATCGGCAGAAATACATAATCCTCGGCGTAGTCACCCATAAGCTCTTCGATGTACCACCATGTGGAGACACCGACATAGCCCTGCGAACATTTTGAGATCAACTGTGTGTCGGACTGGCTGAACATCTCTATATCCATCAGTCCTTCCGCATACCAATTGTGGAAATAGTTGATCGCATCACGGTACGCGTCTGTTGTACAGATAAATTCCACGGTTCCGTCGTCTTTTAGAACCAGATCGTTACATACGTCGTTAGGCCAGTTCGTAAAGCCGAAACCCGCATAGAAAATGTTCTGTCCCCAGCACCACTGGTCGAATCCGGTACTCATGGGAATGGTGCTTCCTGCCGGATTGCCGTAATACTTGGCGCTCATGTCGTTATCCTTAAAGGCCTTTAACGCATTGTGAAGCTCATCCAGCGTAGACGGCACTTCCAGTCCAAGGTCGTCCAGCCATGCCTTGTTGATCATGGAGAACTGTGGAATCGTAAAAATACTGTAGTCTTCTTCGGTGCCAATTCCCGCCGTACCCATTCTCTCACCTGCCGGAAGTCCGTAGATATATCCGTCGTCCATGGTGATGGCGCTGCGGATATCCGGATTCTCCTCGAGAATTTTGCTCAGGTTAGGCATATATTCCTCTGTCAGATAAGGAGTCAAGTCGATGAACGTACCGTCATCTCCGTATCGCGAAATATCGTAGTTGTTAAATCCGACACCAAGAAAGGCGTCAGGAAGCTCACCGCCCGCAATACGGATATTGACCTGCTCACCCAGCGAATCACTCATAACCGTCCAGTTAATATTGATCCCCGCGTCTTTTTGAAGCTGATTCAACACCACATTATCGTCATAGCCTTTACTTAGAGCACTCATACCGCCCATAATGGAAAATTCCGTCTGGGAAGTATCCGTAGTTGCGACACCTTTTTCATGTATACTGTCCTGACCTATTCCACAGGCTGTCACCGACAGCGTCAGACCCGCGGCAAGTATGCAGGACATCATTTTTTTATAGAATTTCATCTCTTCTTACCTCCGTTCCGAACAATTCCAAATAATCGTACATAATCATCCATACCGGGAATGCGTTAGCCCTTGACTGCACCTGCCATAAATCCTTTTTCAAAGTATTTCTGAACAAAAGGATAAATGACAAGCATTGGTGCCGCCGCTACAATAATGGATGAGAATTTGATCATCTCCGTCAATTTGTTGAGTTCGGCATAGCCGCCGGATATGGTGCTCGCCTGGCTGGCGCTGGCTGAACTCTTAATCAGTATATTTCTCAGAACCAGGGGCAACGGTGCATGCTGTGTTCCCGGCAGATAAATCATAGCCGTAAACCAGTCGTTCCAATATGCTACCATACTGAACACAACCATGACCGCCATGATGGAACGGCTCAGCGGCACTACAATACGGATGAAAGTCGTCCACTTGGATGCGCCGTCTATGTTGGCCGCCTCAATCATCTCCTTCGGGATGCTGTTTTCAAAAAAGTTTCTCACGATAATCATATTGCCGACCGCCACACCTCCCGGAAGGAAGAGAGCCCACATATTGTTGATCAGCCCGGTCTGCTTAACTACCAGATAAGTGGGTACCAGACCGCCGCCGAAGTACATTGTGATAATAAAGAAAATACTCAGTGCCTTTCTGCCCGGCAGATCCCTCACGCTTAAAGGGTACGCCGTCAGATAAAGTACCACAACAGAGAATATCGTACCGACTACCGTGTATTTAATGCTGTTCCAGTAACCCAGAAGGATACCGGGATCGGCGAAAACGGCCTTGTAACCATCCAGCGTGAACCCGCTCGGCAGCAGGAAGGTTTTTCCCGCATACACGTCATAGGGGTTGGACAGTGACGCGATCAGCACATAATACAACGGATAAGCAACTATAAACAGGACAACAGCACATATGGCAACCAGGACAATGTCGCTGGTCCTCTCGGAAAATCCGGACAATTTGTTTGTTTTTACATTTGCGCTCATACCGCACCTCCTATACGAAACTGGTATCTTCGGATAT
>JAFLTD010000167.1 GCA_022510625.1 Lachnospiraceae bacterium | reverse complement strand
TTTCGGCAGAGCATAGAACATGCTCACCCAGAATTTGTTGCTGTCATGTGGGATTCTGATGATTCTTCCTGCGTTCGCTGGCATATGATCTCCTGTTAATCATAAAAACATTTATCGCATTTCTCTACCGATACCATGGACATCTATTGACTGACAAACGGAATCCATGTATCGCGCAGCCACTCCTCCATAAGCGCAGTATGGGTTTCATCCGCTATAGAACCAAAGATCGTGAAAAAAAGATCATAAGGATGATCGAGAACATGGCAACACAGTGGCAGATTCTGCTCTTCCTCATGATAACGTATCCAGCCATAAATTTCATCCCCTTTATTAAACATACTATATTGGTCCAGAATATTCCTTCTCACAAAATGGCAGATTCCAACAATTGATTATCCTTCACCTATTTTTCAATGCCACCGAGCAATTCTTCAACAGGAACATTGAAAAGCTCCTCAAGTACAAGCAAGTTGGATGTGCTTGGATCAGACAGACCACTTTCCCACTATGAAACAGCTTGTCTGCTTACCCAGTAACGATTTGTCAAGGACGTTTTCATCAAGAAATGAGCACTATTTCATTGGCATTTTCTTATAGTTGATTTTTTGCCGCCTTTTGCGTATAATAATGTAAATGTGTAAACGCTTAGAGTGTCGGAGGGCAATCAAAAATGAAATCTCGGATTCGGGAGGCTTTTCATGTAACCGCATTCATCAGCACTTTGAATCATATTGCCTTATTTGCTCTTGATTTAGTGTGTGCTTGGTTTGCATCGCGTTTGCTCGAATTTGCGCTGAAAAGCATGTGGTATGATATTGGTGTTACAGCAGTGGTTGGGATTGTTTGTATCTCAATCAGTTGCTGTGTGTTAGGCATACTATCCTATAAAAGTAAAAAGGCATCTCAAGACAGTATTCAAAGCTATCGGCAAATGGTCTGTCGAAGTGTAATTCATCAGGAGATAAATGTAAATACCAGTGGTGAATTGGATGCTAGGCTCCAAGCAGATACTGATACAATAGCAGTTTATTATAATACAGCGTTCCCCAAAGCCATAGCTGCTTGTTTGACCTTACTTATCTGCCTAACGATCATCTCGCGATATGACAGCTATCTTGCATTGATCTTTGGGGTGTTAGGCTTATTGCAATTATTACCAACAATTCTGTACGAAAAATGGGCCAAGGCAATTTATCAACAAACACGGGTTGATGAGGAAGCGTATTGCGAATGGGTTGGCGAGGGACTACAGGGTATTAGCACCATCAAGGCTTATCAGCAGGAATCATGGTTTGTTAAACGATTTCGAGAGTATCAGCGAGCTATTGTTGAATCCGGGAAAAAAGAGAACCGAACTGCTGCGGTTGAGGATGTTGTAACACAGTTTATCAGTGTTGTTTTAGCCTATGGTAGTTATGCAATATTAGGCGTATTTGTTTTGTTAGAAAGAATCGATATTTCACATGTTCCGTTGCTCATTGTATTGGCCCAGCGTTCGTTTACTTCGATAGAGGCTTTAGTAGATAGCCGTATGGCGCAATTTCGCTATCAAAAAGCTGTTATGCGTTTGGAAAACAATGCGATTAACAAGCAGTCCATTGTTATCCCCAAATGTCCCCAACCCGACATCGTTGCTCAAGCGAGCAACATATCAAAAACCTATGATGGTAAAGTATTGTTATCCAATGTTTCTCTTTGTGTAAAACAAAATGAGCGAGTTCTTTTAATGGGAGCAAATGGTTCAGGAAAGACAACGCTTATGCGCATTCTATTAGGCTTATGTGAACCTGATACAGGCTACGCATGGCACGATGCAACAACCTCGGCTTTTTCCTTACAGGAGGAACCACAGCTAAATATACCCATTTGTAAGATTGTCGATACGTTGGTGCGCGACGGAGATATTACTTATACTGATTTCCTAAAACATGTCCATGCCTTTAATATAGCTGATATTCTAACTCAAAAGCCGGCTGAGTGTTCTGCGGGTCAGCGCAAAAAGCTTTATTTGGCAATCGCATTAGCTCGAAATGCCGAATTCTTGGTGTTAGACGAGCCAACAAACCACCTAGATGTAGATAGTATTAAGTATTTGCTGGAAAAGCTTGCGGCCCACCATGGTTCGTTGCTTGTTTGTACACATGATGTACGCTTATCACTAAACTGGAACAAAATCTATCGGATGAAGGAGGGGACACTGTATGAAGCGTGATTTCAAAAAGTTAGTGCGTTACGACTGCATAACTTATATGATACCAGTAACCTTGGCGCGCTTTTTTGCTGATCTGATGGCAATTGCCATGCCGACAATCAATGCTTATCTTGTTGGTAACATGGCAGATTATCTCATTTCCTTAAATAAATCTCAAATTATCATCATATTGCCACATTTTGTCATAGCACTGATTCTTACTGTCACCACAGTACCGCTATTTACGTTATTAGAGTACCAATTGATGGCTAAGCGCGGCTTTGAATATAACGCATATTGCATCAACCGTTTCATCCATAAGCCGCTACGGGAAATCCAACAGCGAAGTAGCGGTGAAGTGCTTGAACGGTTGCAAGGCGATCTGGGAGATTTTTGCTGGAACACTGTGCTTCTGTACAGTCTCCCGGCAGTGATTATCTGCTATGGAGCGGTAATCGGTTGGGCAATGCTTCACAATTGGGGGTCAGTTCCATTCCTATTCATCTTAATGACGATTCCTGGACTGCCCGTACTGAAATCACAAATTACAAGCAAAAAGAAAGCTGTCTTTCGCCGTGAGCTCTCAGAGTACAACGAACAGAGACGAAGCATAGAAAGCGATATCGTTCCTTCACGAGATTTTTTGCACTATTATCGTCTGGCACCATTAATTGAGCAACTGCTTAATGATCGCTATAATCAGTACATGAAACATTCTGGGAAAAAGAAACGGGGATTTGAGAGCCGTCATGTTGCTGCGGATTTTTTGCTTAAGCATGGCGTGCCGCTATGCGTGCTGACCGTGGGTAGCCTACTTGTATGCCGGAGCATGATTACCATCGGCACGCTCATAAGCGGTTATCTCATGCTTACTTCTGTTGAGCGGTGCTACACATATTGTGTCACACTGGTGGAAGAATCGCGCAGCGCACAGGAGTATATTGACAGGATCGCCCTGTTTTATGGCGATCAAGAGGAAGATGATCATTGTATGAGTGAAGGTGTGGAAATGCTATGTGCTGATAGTTTGTCCTTCGCGTACTCAGATGATGCGCCATTCGCTATCAATAACATATCGTTGTCCATTGACTGTTTAGATTACGTCCAAATTATTGGCCCTAACGGTTGTGGTAAAAGTACACTCGTATATATACTAAGCGGCTTATACCCAGCATCTCAAGGTGTGATTCGAGATCAACAGGGTAATAAACTGTCCCTCCATCAACTTCGTAGCATTGTCGCTTTGCAGGAGCAAAACAGTGCGCTTTTCTCCGGAACCATTCAGGAGAACCTGTTTATATCAGGGAGCGAATCAGAGAAAGCATCAGAGCTCCTGCAGGCATTTGGCATGGAAAAACCACTACATTATAAAATTGAGGCCCATGGAACGAATCTGTCTCCTGGGGAGAGAAAAAAGATTATTCTAGTACGGGCGTTGCTTAGGCCCTCTCAATTCATCATTTTCGATGAACCCCTAAATCATCTTGATAATCGTGGTTGCGAAGTTTTCATTACGCAAATCCAAAGTATCAATAAGGGTATTATTCTTGTTTCGCACAAGGATTTTCTACCTCAATCATGCAAGATGAAAATCATAGCACTTGGTTAGTGAGGAGATTCTACTGTGTAAGAAGTAGAACAATGGTCGCGTAACGCAAGTAGAACAATTGCTACGATATTACTTTGCATCCTAAACCATCGAGCCGTATTATAAAAGGTGACTAATGTATATTTACATTTCCAATGGTAAAATCAAGTCAAGAGACATATTGTCTCAGATTTTGCCCTGAGAGCGCTAATTATTCATACAAATGAGAAAATGTTCATCTACATGAAAAACAGCAGCTTAGAATTGAAAATCGGTATCGAGCATACTGTATATAGTGTTAAATGCGTTTTTTCTTTATACAATATATAGTATAGGTTTTGCTGCTCAGGAAAGTCCGGGAAACAAGTGGAAAACAAAACCGCTGACATGACCATTTCGATCATGCCAGCGGTTTGTCGGTTACAGGGTATTGATGATTTCTTCTCTGATGATCTCTTCCGCCCGGTGATGGATGTTGTTCATTCTGCCCACCCACTCCATAGGCTGTTCAGCCTTTAGATGTTCTGTGATGCCTTCTTGTTCTGCCATTTGTTTTACCAGACGATCAAGCCTCTCCGAAGCTCTTTCCTCTACATCAGCCAAGTGCTTGTATAGGGTTCCATTTAGTATAAGATGCAAGTACAGGAGCGAGTGCGCTTCTTCCAGATAGGCTCTGTGCATCCTGCCCCATTTCCCAATAGGGCGGTCTGATGTTTCAATCGTCAGGTTAGGGTAGAGCATACCATCCTTGCCCAGAGTATAGGTGCCGCCGAGTTCTTCAAACAGAG
>JAFLTD010000166.1 GCA_022510625.1 Lachnospiraceae bacterium | reverse complement strand
CAAGGCGAGTCTCTTTCCATCGAGCATCATGATGTACTCTATCAAGGAGGGTTTCACCCCTCAGAATACATCATGACTGCGGCTCATTTGTGGTGAACGAATTGCGGTTATGAGGAAAGGCGAAAAACAGGTATCTCAACCCATTTCCGCAACAGAACCACGAAAGGAGCTTGCAGATGGAATCATTGTTTGATAGACTTGGTGTTCCCTATACGCTGGCCGAGGATGGCATGTATTATCCTGAAATCGCATTGCCTATAAGCGAACCGCCACGCTACGGCAAGTATGGCCGGATGCGCCTTCGTTACCTTCAAGAGCATCATCCCCTGATCTATCAAGACCTTCTGCTCGAAGGCAAACTAACAGCCCACTTGAACGAGATCGACGATTCAGCCAATGACCGAATGAAACTGCTGACCCGCCAGATGCAGGAGCAGCAGGGCGACACCGAAGAACTGAAAGCCCGTGACCAACTGGCATGGGTCGGAGCTATGAACAACATTCACGCCGCTGCCGAGGAAATCGTATATGCGGAGGTGGTGTATGGATGATGTCTCCGACTATGAAAGCATTGTACACCTATCTATGGAACACAGGCAACGCGCTCTCCAACATTCGCCTGCTGGTGGAAGGCGCGGTCACGCTGTACGAGAATGATGCTCCTGGCCTGTGCCAGTTAGCGTTATCCCAGCAGGATCAGACAGCGGCGATCGCCTTCAATACTATCGGTACTGCTCTGTACGATTTGCGACAGAATATCAGCAATATGCAAAAAGATCACATTTTAGAAGCAAATCGACAGGATGATGGGAATAAAATGGAAACAGACGTCATATAATTATTTTGAGAAAATTTGAAATCATGGAAACTTTTGCCCCCTCTCATGCCCATATTATATAGAGGGGGCAAAATCTTTGAATAAAGGAGGTGATACAATGCCCGTAAAAGGAACTGTTTTCAGAATCCCCGGCGACAGCTTTGCAAAACTTCTCCCGTTATTCTATAAGCTACCCGTGGAATTGGTTCAGCTTCGCCCGGCATATTTGAAGCTATCCCGCAAGGTGCGCGACCTGATCGGCCCGGGAAGAATCTCCGATCAGATTACGTCCCTGCAATTTGCGGAATTTGTGTGGGACTGCTACGCATGGACGATATGGCAATGCCTTGAGGTGCCTGACAGACGCGGAAACCATATGAAGATTCCGGGGAATTGGGTGTACTATTCAGGGTATTTCCCGCTGTGGAAGTTATGCTATGTCATTGCGAATACGATGGTAGAAAAACTGGAAAGCGTAGAGAGGTGGAACCTTCAGGCGCTGTTCTATTTCAGAAGCTACGAAGAAATTCCGTGGCAGAGTTATGAACAGTTTCTTTGCATGGTCGTATATTACACAGACTTGATTATCCGGGAAAACAACTGGCAGCCCATGATCGACGAAGTATGGCGACATCGGCAGATCGAGGATTACAACGGTGAGAGCGTCTACAAGCGGGACTTTATGAGATCGTGGACGCATAGCCGATCAACCGAACCGCCGCTGTCCATCGAGGGTATCCTTGAAGCAGGAAAGCAAGTGGACAAGCAGGCCCTTTACGCCATTCCAGACCCTCGCGGAGAGTTTGAATCGCAGATCATCACGGATGTCCACATTGAACAATTCAAAGCAAGGCTTTCCGCGCAGGACGAGCGCATTTTGCAGATGCGTTATGAGGGCTACACCCTCAAGGAGATTGCAAAGTCCATTGGATTCAAAACACCAAGTGCGGTCAGCAAACGGATTGAGAGGATCGCCAGTCAATACGAAGATTTTGTGTCGGACAAATACAGCGATTTTCTGGATGAACACGTTAGCTAAACTTTATCCCCCTCTAACTAAACACCCAATATGACGCATCGAAGCAGTCACATGAATCGTGGCTGCTTTTTTCTTGCAAGAAAGGAGAATCAATGCCACGAGAACCTTTTGAAGATATGCCTGATGTGATGGACGCGCGGCAGCTTGCACAGTCGCTCCAAATCTCCAGAGCGGGCGCTTACAATCTGCTGAACAGCGAGGACTTTCCCACACTGCGGATTGGCAAGCGCAAGCTGGTCATGAAGGACGACCTGATCCGCTGGCTGAAAAGCCACACCCATCACATATAGCAAATGAGGACGAGTATGAAAGGAATCATGAACATGATAGCTGACAAACCAAATCGACAGGTTAATGTTTATAACCAGAAAGTGAGGAAACGATGGAGTTCAACAAGCCCGCCCTGACGTTTACGAGGCGGATCGGCAATACTGTCTTTAAGGTTAATTGTTACTTTGCGCCTGATGGAAAGGCAACATTTGAGGATAAAGTTTTACGGCTCGTTCGGCATGAGGCTATGGACAAACGCGGCGGTTGTGGTATAATGAACATACCACAAATGAGCCGTCAGTCTGAAAGGAGTGCCTGATATGGCAGCCAGACAGACGGACACCCGCATCACCGCGCTTTACGAGCGCCTTTCCCGTGACGATGACCTGACCGGGGACAGCAACTCGATCATCAATCAAAAACGCTACCTTGAGAGCTATGCTGCCCAGCATGGCTTTTCAAACTGCGTCCATTACACAGATGATGGATGGTCGGGCGGCACCTTTGAGCGCCCGGACTGGAAACGCCTGATTACAGATATTGAAGCTGGAAAAGTTGATACTGTTTTGGTGAAGGACATGAGCCGAATCGGTAGAGACTATTTGCAGACAGGCTTCTACACGGAAGTCGTGTTCCGCAAGTACCACGTTCGCTTTATCGCCATTGCCAACGGCATTGACAGCAATGACCCCAGCACAAGCGAGTTCGCGCCGTTCATGAACATCATGAACGAGTGGTATCTGCGTGATCTCAGCAGAAAGCAGCGCGCCGCTATCCGGGTAAAAGGTGAATCCGGCAAGCCCACGACAACCAAGGCGATCTATGGCTATGTCAAAGATCCCAATGATAAAAATCATTGGATTATCGACGAGGAATCGGCGGCTGTTGTGCGCAGAATTTTTCAACTGACCGTTGAAGGCTACGGCCTCTATGACATTGCCAAGATTCTTTTTAACGACAAGGTTGAGACGCCGGGTGTTAGCTATGCCAGAAAAGGGACTGGCGTATGGAAAAGCAAGGAAACCTTCTCTCACCCGTATAGTTGGAGCGGCTTTATGGTCGGTCAAATTCTATCAAGGCCGGAGTACATGGGCGACACGGTGAACTTCCGTACCAGCAAGGTGTCGTACAAAGACAGAAGTACGATTTATCACCCGAAGGAAGAATGGCTGGTCTTTCGGAACACCCATGAAGCGATTGTAGATCGGGAGACATGGGAGCTTGCTCAAAAGCTGCGGAAAACGCCGAGGCGAGTTGATACGATTGGCAGCGCAAACCCATTAACTGGACTGGTGTTTTGTGCGGATTGCGGGGCCAAGATGTACAATCAACGTCATAAAGGCGGCACGCAAAGAACGCCGTATGCTTCAGACGCCTTTGAGTGTTCTTCCTATAAGTTGGCGTATCAGAAGCGTATGCAAGTATGCAGGAATCATTACATCACGACGAAAGCTCTGCGTGCATTGGTACTGGAATCAATACGCACGATCAGCACTTATGCCATCACAAATCAGGAGGAATTTGTGGAGAAGGTGCGAGCAGCGTCAGTAATCAAGCAGGCAGAGGCAGCGAAGGGCATTAAGCGCAGATTGAATAAAGATCGCAGACGGATCGAGGAGCTGGACACGGTTATCAAGAAACTATACGAATCCTTTGCCGTCGGTCGTGTTTCCGAGGAACGCTTTGATGCTTTGATCGCAGAATACGAGACCGAGCAGAAAACGCTCCGAGATTCAGTTGCGGAAACAGAAGCGCAACTATCTGTCTTTGATGAAGATACCGCGCACGTCGAACAGTTCCTTGCTGTGGTAAAAAAGTACACGGACTTTTCCGAACTGACTACGCCGATGCTGAATGAATTTGTGGACAAGATCATCGTCCATGCCCCGGAGAAAATCGACGGTGATCGGACACAGGAAGTAGAGATTCACTTCAATTTCATCGGGCAGTTTGAACTGCCTCCGAAGGAACTGACGCCGGAGGAAGCCAAGCGACAGGCGCAACTACACAGACACAGGATTAAGAGCCGCGAACGCTACCAACTGATCAAAGCGGGCGAGCATGCTGTCGGTCAGCCGTTTACTCTAACCTGTCAATTCTGCGGTAAATCCTTTGAATCGAGCCGTTCAAATGCTATGTTCTGTGAGCCGAAATGCCGGGCAAAGAGTTATATACGAAAGGAAGCGGAAAAGAGACGGCGAGAGTGTGTTTGTGGGAATTGCGGTGTGACTTTTTCCACAACAAGAAATGATGTCAAATATTGCTGCAACACCTGCAAAGTGAAAGCTAATCAGGAAAAGCAAAAGGAGCGCAACGCCGCAAAAGCGGCAGCGAGAGCGGAACAGACATTGCAAAAAACGCCGCACACCGAAGAAACAAAAATGAGCCAGCATAAGGATTAACCCAAAGGACGGCTTGTGGGAGCAATCTCATGAGCCGTCTTTTTTGATCGTGG
>JAFLTD010000165.1 GCA_022510625.1 Lachnospiraceae bacterium | reverse complement strand
TTATATCGGGTGGAGGCACCGTCCGCCTTTTTCACAAGGTCGGCATAGTCCAGCAGCGTTCCCGCCCGCTTATTCCAGAAGATCAACTCAGGTGCGTTCTTTCCTGCCTCGATCACAACGCTCTTGGGAGTGCCGTCCAAAACAAAACCGTCCACGGTCTTGATCTCGCGGGCAATGACGGTGGTGCCGGGTTCCAGCCCCTCAATGACGATCTCACCTGCGGCGTTGGTATAAAATGTGCCGTCGCCGGGGCCAATCGCCGTACCTCGGCTGTCCGTGACCTTGAACGCCACGCCAGCCAGCGGTTCATAGTCGGTGCCCTCAATGTACTTGCTGGTGCTGACGGTTTTTGCATTGTTCGCTTTTATTGCTGCCTTTTTCCAAGGCCCTGTAAATAATTACAGTTGTATATATTGAAATTTCTGGTATAATTGACAAGAAGGGGGTCTTTACGATGAGCGAGCCTCTTGATTATGGACATTTTGATATTGTTTTAGCGGAATATTTACAGGAAAGGCAGTTCAGCAAAAATAAGTTGGCTGAAAAGGCAAATCTCCAACGGACACAGTTGAACGCATATTGCAAGAATGACATCAAGAGACCAGACCTCGATGTTTTAGCCCGTATCTGTTATGCCCTTAACTGTGATCTGCCAGATATAATTCGTTATGTTCGCCCCACCCAAGAGAGAGAAGAAAACAGCAATGGCTGATACAACAGCCGGAGGTAAAAGAAATGGATACAAATAGAGAGGGATATATCATTGATTTTATTTCTGGTCTACAAGTCAAAGAAAGCCCAGAGGAAATTGATGCTGTTCAGCCATTTTCGAAGATTTTAGTGGATGATTATGGTTACCCCAAATCTCATATTCACACACGCCCCCAATACCGAGTTAAAGCAAGGCCATCGGACAAGAAAAAAGAATATCCTGTTGATATAGCAGTATTCACCGGAGACGTTCACGATGAAGACAGTATCTATATTATCGTCGAATGCAAAAAGAAGAACCGAAGAGACGGCAGAAGTCAGCTCGAAGACTATTTGCGCTTTTCAAAAGCATATATTGGTGTCTGGTTTAATGGAAATGAGCGTATTTATCTGCAAAAAATTGAGGAAGATGGAAAAATCCTTTTTGAGGAAATTCCGAATATCCCACTATATGGCGAGCGTCTTGAGGACGTTGGCAAATTCAAAAGGAAAGATCTGCGACCCGCTGAAAACCTGAAACCGACATTCAGGACCATTCGAAATTATTTAGCGGCGAATGCGGTAGGCATTACGCGGGATGAGGTCTTTGCATCGCAACTCATCAATCTAATTTTCTGTAAGATTTATGATGAACGGTTCACCAAACCTGATGATACTGTCAAATTTAGAGCTGGACTAAAGGAAAAAGACGAAAAGATATCTGAACGAATTCAGAAATTGTTCGATCGCGTTAAAAAACAATACAGTGATGTCATTGAAATCTCCGACTCGATTATCCTTGACGCGAAGTGTATTAGATATATTGTCGGTGAACTGCAACTATACAGTCTTAAGGACAGTTCCCGAGACGCTGTCGGAGAAGCCTTTGAAATTTTTATTGGACCATCTTTAAAGGGCGCACAAGGACAGTTCTTTACTCCGCGCAATGTAGTAAATATGGTCATTAGGATGATCGACCCTGGTGTTGATGAAAAAATACTCGATCCTGCTTGCGGTAGCGGTGGCTTTTTGGTGGAAGCATTACGCTATGTATGGGGAAAGTTAGAGGAAATGGGCGCTGAATACGGTTGGCCAGATACAGAAATAGAAGCAGAAAAGCAGAAAGTAGCCATCAAGAATTTCAGAGGGATCGATAAAGACAGCTTTCTTAGCAAAGTTGCCAAGGCATATCTTGCTATTCTTGGTGACGGACGCGGTGGTGTTCACTGTGAGAACAGTCTTGACAGTTTCGACAATTGGAGTCCGAAAACTATTGAGGACATTCAGCCTGGAACTTTTGATGTTATTGTTACCAATCCCCCATTCGGGAAAAAACTGTCCATTGATACGACAGAAGTATTGAAGCTCTATGACCTCGGGCATAAATGGTCAGAGCAAGATGGAGACTTTAGCAAGGGCGAGCTGATGGACAAACAGCCTCCGCAGTTGCTGTTCATCGAACGTTGTTTTCAAATGCTCCGGGACGGTGGCCGAATGGGAATTGTTCTCCTTGAGAGTATATTTGGTATGCCAAAATATCAATATGTTGTCAATTATATCCTAAGCAAAGCTAAAATTCTTGCTGTAATTACGCTTCCCGAAGATCTTTTCCAGCCGCACACACATGCGAAGTGCTGTGTCCTGATTTGCCAAAAATATGAAAAGGGCGAGTCATTTGAGAGCTGCTCCGATTATGATATTTTTATGAGCGATGTCAAGTGGTGTGGCCATGACAGCAGAGGAAATGTGACATACACGATCAATGAAAAAGGCGAAAAAATAGTTCTGGATGAGATACCTCTCGTTGCTGACAAATACATAGAGATGAGGTAACGAGATGCTTGCCTACAGAATTAACAATAGGAGTATAAAGAACAGGATATACATTCCGAAATACTACGATCCAGAGCTGTACGCCGAAATAGCAGCTTTGAGTGATACGCACGAGTTACTCTGTCTCGGTGATCTCGTTGACAAAGGTGTCATCACAGTTCAAACTGGCCACGAAATTGGCAAAATGGCTTATGGTACAGGAAATATTCCCTTTGTTAGAACTTCTGACATAACGAACTGGGAGATAAAAACCATTCCCAAGCAAGGTGTCTCGGAGGAGATCTACCGACAGTATGCAGAAAAGGAGGATGTTCGGGCGGGGGATATTCTGTTCGTGAGAGATGGAACATACCTGATTGGGACCAACTGCATAATTACGCAGTTAGACATTCCTATGATTTACCAATCTCATATCTTAAAATTCCGTATCAATGATAAACAGCGTATTGATCCGTACTTACTGTTCATATGTTTGAATTGCTCATTAGTGCAGCGGCAGATCAGGAACATACAGTTTACTGCGGATATCATCGACACCTTGGGAAACCGTTACAGGGAACTAATTCTTCCGATTCCTCTTAATTTGCAAATTCGAGCCGAACTTCATTCCAGGGTAGAGAACGCAATTGAAACACGCATAAAATACAAGGCCGCTGTCAAGCAGATGCCCCTGCTAATCGAAAGAGTTCTGGAGTTTAATTCAGATGGACCTTTTGATAAGTTCTTTTCACAGTCCATTGATAAGCTGCTTGATGAGATTATTCAAGACACAACCACGCTGGAGTTTGGTGAATTTTCTGCATACACTATCAATATTTCGCGGATTAGAAATAGGATATTTCTTCCGAAATACTATGACCCATCAATCCAGACAATGTTGGACGCTTTATCGCAGACATGCACCATCCACACCGTGCAAAAGCTGTTAGATGATGGGATCATTGAACTATCCACAGGCGATGAGATCGGAAAAATGGCGTATGGTACAGGCAGCATCCCATTTGTCAGGACATCTGATTTTTCAAATTGGGAGATTAAGGCCGATGCCAAACAAGGTGTGTCTGAAGAAATCTACAGGCAATACGCCGAAAAAGAAGATGTTCAAGCAAAAGACATCTTGATCGTACGAGATGGAACGTATTTAGTTGGAACGTCTTGCATGATTACGGAGCTGGATACGCAGATGCTTTATTGTGGTGGATTGATCAAGATTCGCGTAAAGAAGGAAAATATCATAGATCCATATCTTTTACTTGGACTTCTTAATTCGTACATTGTGAAGCGGCAAATGCGAACCAAGCAATTTACAAGAGACGTGATTGATACGCTCGGCCAGCGATTTAAGGAGGTGTTCATACCTGTTCCGCAATCAGAAACATTGAGAAAGTCAATTGCGTTACGGGTAAGAGAAATTGTTAATAACAGAATAACTGCAAGAAGCGAAATGCAAAATCTCTCAGAGAGAATTATTACTTGATAGGTCTCTAAATGAACTACAATATTTATGAGGTTATCCCTCTATATGCGGACTTATTTTAATAATCTCCCGCCCCAGTTTTTGGGCATACCGCATCGTCATCGCCGTTCCTCCCCGCTGTTCGCCGTTGTAGACAGCCAGCAGGCAGGTGGTGTGATCGACCAGGTAGCGGTTACGTCTGAGCATGCAGTCCTTGCTGCACTCCCGGCTCACATACATGACCTCGTCTGCCTGCTCCAAAATAGAAAAGTCGCTGAAGCTGACCACCTATCCGCCTGTCCCTCACAGGGCAGGACACAGTGGAGCTTCAGCGCGGGATTTTCTTTTTTCAAGGCCAGAACTGCCAGCGCCGCCCAGGTGTCTACCCCCTCCGCCATGCCGGAAAAGAAGTCAGTGTACCCAGCTTCCACCAGCTTGACGATTTGCTCAGCGAGCGACTTTTTCAGAGCAACGCACCGAGCATCCATCTCATCATATCCCCACGGAAATTTTCGCGGACGATGTCCTGTGAACGCGCAGCATTTCTCAATCATAGCTTGGCACTCCCTCCTGATATGGCTAAATAATAGCCATATCTTATGGCCATTATATCAGCCATAAT
>JAFLTD010000164.1 GCA_022510625.1 Lachnospiraceae bacterium | reverse complement strand
AGTCAAAATACAGGATTCGGCATTTCGGGCAATACGAAAGAAAAAGCAGTCGTTTAAAGCGGCTGCTTTTGTTGTGATAATGTTTGTCAAGGATGGTATATAAATAATCGTGCCGGAATCGGGAAATAGCAATGAAGTATAATGTAAAGCTGTTTATTAAATTGGCATTAATTTTCTTTGGGCTCTTGTTTCTTGTCTGTGTTTGGATGGGCAGAAGAGATCAATTAAAAGAAGAGCCCGCAGGTGATAAAATCAGTTGTCGTGATGTGGAGATTCTGCTGGGAGCGCTGGATGTTTCCCTGTCTGATAAGATAGCAGATGATGACATGGAACAGTATCTGACGTACGGACAGTACATAGAGATTTGCAGGGAGCTTGGCGCAGATATGATGGGGCTGCCGGATTATGATGACCGTTATGAAACGGATTTTTATCTTCTGAAGACAGATTGGTATGAAGCCTATCGGATCATGCTGGCATATCTTGACCCGGAATCATCTGTCTGGGAGACGACGGTTTTCCTGTTAAAGATTGATGAGGAGGCAGGGGAAGCATACACAGAGGATGGGGCGGTTATAGCAGCCTATGGGTATCAGTCGCCGGACTTTGAAGAGAATGTGCTGCGTGAGATGGAGGTGTATGTGAAGGGAGGACAACTGCTGACGATTGTCCGGACGATTTCAGGTGAGCATGTGCTTGAAAATGTCTGGGTGATGGAGGCCACGGAGGGACTCTTAGAGTGTTTCTACCATCAGACGGATTTTTCCGTAAAGACAGATCGTCTCGTGGAAAGAGAAAGTATTGCCGACCTGATATTCCGTGACGGCAAGGTAGTTGAAAGTAAGGAGAAGAGCGAGAAGATACACGGTAAACTTTTATGGGTATCGAATGAAGAACTGGAGATAGAGGGCAAGGGGGTCTATCCCTTTGCGGAGGGAATGGAGATATATAAGCTCTACGGGAAGCTTGAGACGCTTAAGCGGACGGACTTAAAGATCGGCTATGAGGATACCGACTATGTTGTTGAGCGCGGAAAAATCTGCGCGTGCCTTATATCTGTGAATGAGGCGGCAGACAGGATACGTGTGCTTCTTAAAAACACTGCGGCAAACAGTAATTATTATAATGCCGTGGAATTGATTGTTGACGGGGATACCGTACACATAGAAGCGGACGATCTGGAAGTGGGAGAACGCAGAAGCTATCGGTGCGCGGCATTGACGGACAGGATTGTCTTGAATGTTGAAGGAGTCATTAAGGAAGATTATGCTTACCGGGGGACGATCGAGTGCTATAGAAGTGCCGGAGGTATGGTGTTGATCAACGAACTGCCGCTGGAGGAGTATCTGTATGCCGTGGTGCCCAGCGAAATGCCGGCATCTTATCCTACGGAGGCACTCAAAGCGCAGGCGGTGTGCGCAAGAACATATGCCTATCTCTACATTCTTCATGCGGGACTTCCGCAGCTAGGCGCGCATGTGGATGACACCACATCTTATCAGGTGTACCATAATATCGGTGAGAACGCAGCGTCCACCAATGCTGTCAAGGAGACGGACGGTATGCTGCTGACATACCGGGGTAGACCGGCACAGAATTATTATTATTCCACCTCCTGCGGTGCGGGTACCGACGCGGCAATATGGAAATCGGGAAATCTTGAGGATACTGTATATATGCAGCCGGGCAGATTGAACAGAACCGCGTATGAAGAGGAAGGATCAGATGTGAATGACGAAGCGGAGGATTTGCGTAATGAAGACAAGTTCAGGGAGTTTATCACTTCTGTCGACGAAAACGATCTGGAGAATGAGGAACCATGGTATCGATGGACTTATACGGTGGAGTCCCTTGATCCGGATGACTTGTTGATGCGGATGAAAGAACGATATGCTGCAAACCCAACATCCGTGCTGACGAAGACTAAAGGTGATTATTATGTATCACAGCCCATTGAAAAGCTGGGCAGGGTTATTGATATCAGCATTGCGCAGAGAGGTCCCGGAGGTGTTGCGGATGAATTGTTGATTGTTGCAGATACAGGGACGTATAAAGTTGTTGCCGAATATAATATTCGGAGCGTGTTATGTGACAGAACAAGCGAGGTAGTGCGTCAGGATGGCAGTACAGTTGTTCCTGCGTCGCTTCTGCCGAGCGGATTTTTTATGATTGATGCTGGTAAAGATAAGGAGAATATGGTAGGATATACGTTAATTGGCGGTGGCTACGGTCATGGTGTCGGCATGTCCCAGAACGGGGCTAAGGTACTTGGACGGGAGGGGGCATCCTACAGACAGATACTGGAATTCTTTTTCTCCGGATGTGAACTTGAAGAGATTACCACAATTACAGAGATTTGAGCATATTGGTTTTAGGTGGGCTATGAAAACGATTTATAGACTTTATTACATATTTCGAGATTTTAATTGGCAGATGACGAAGAAGAACATAGCGGCTTTTGCGGCAAGCACCGCTTTCTTTCTTTTTCTGTCCATGATTCCGCTGCTGATGGCGTTGTGTGCAATTCTGCCGTACACGGCATTGACGGAAGATAATCTTATCAATGCCATTATGCGCTTTACACCGGATGCGATGAACGGATTGGTCATCAATGTAGTATCCGATGTGTATGCGAGATCGGCGGGCACAATTACTGTGTTTGCGATCATTACGGTCTGGTCGGCATCCAAAGCAATGCTTGCACTGATTTACGGATTGAACACGGTGAATGACTTTGAAGAAAGGCGTAACTATTTTGTGATAAGGTTTATTGCCTGTATCTATACGGTCATTATTATGGCGGCAATGATCGTGGCTCTGTTTGTTATGGTCTTTGGCAACGTGATCGTAGATCTGCTGTTGGTTGATTTTCCGCCGATGCATATTTTTATGCAGTTTTTTGTGCACTTTCGTTTTTTGTTTTCATGGATTGTCTTGACCTTTATTTTTTCATTGATCTATGCATTTGTGCCGGGCAAGAAGATGCGGTTTAAGAGGCAGATTCCGGGTGCGGCTTTTGCAGCTGTTCTATGGGGCGCGGCATCCTATCTATTCTCCGTGTATGTGGACAATTTCAACGGTTTTGGCACTTACGGAGGATTGACTACCGTGGTTGTCCTGATGTTCTGGTTTTATCTGCTCATGTATATTTTACTGATTGGTGCCCACATTAATCGTTATTTCGGACCGGTGTATAAATTTCTGTTCGGATGGCTTGACAAGTCGGGTAAAAATCACTAAAATGGCAATAGATTTATAAACAGTCAACTATAACAAATAAAGCTGTGATGGTGTCAGTAGAAAACTATTTTCCGTCAGAGAGAGGAAATCATCGGCTGTAAGTTTCCTTCGGTTCAGATAGTCTTTCGAATTTCCCACCGGAGCTGTCCGGGTGAAGTCAATAGAGTAGTCCGGAACGTTGTGACACGTTACGTCAAATGAGGTGTCTGCCTAAAAGCATGCGATTTTTGAATCCGTATGGCAGGGCAGGAAACTGGGTGGTACCGCGGATATATTTCGTCCCATGTGTGTAAGCACATGGGACTTTTTTATTTTACAAAGAAAAGGAGTTTATCTATGAAAGAAAAATTGGAACAAATCAAAGCTGAAGCGCTGCGGCAGATTGAGGCGAGTGATGCGTTGGAAAAGCTGAACGAGGTGAGAGTTAATTTCCTCGGCAAAAAGGGCGAGCTGACAGCGGTGCTAAAGAGCATGAAAGATGTGGCACCGGAGGAACGCCCGAAAGTCGGGCAGCTTGTCAATGAGACGAGGGAAGAGATTGAAAAAGTGCTGGAAGCGTCTGTTAAGAAGATGGAGAAGGCAGTCAGAGAAGCCAAGATGAGGAGTGAAGTTATCGATGTGACACTTCCCGCAAAGAAGAACAACGTAGGACATCGGCATCCCAACACGATAGCACTGGAAGAGGTGGAGAGAATCTTTATCGGTATGGGCTACGAAGTTGTGGAAGGACCGGAGGTGGAAAGGGATTATTACAATTTCGAGGCGTTAAATATTCCTGCGGACCATCCGGCGAAAGATGAACAGGACACTTTCTATATTGCGGGAGATATTCTGCTTCGGACGCAGACATCCTCAACACAGGTGCACGAGATGGAGAAGGGCAAACTTCCGATTCGTATGATCGCGCCCGGACGCGTATTCCGCTCTGATGAGGTGGATGCCACACATTCTCCTTCCTTTCATCAGATTGAAGGACTGGTCGTTGATAAGAATATTACCTTCGCGGATTTAAAAGGTACGCTGGCTGAGTTCGCAAAAGAACTGTTTGGGGAAGATACAAAAGTGAAATTCAGACCGCATCATTTCCCGTTCACGGAGCCCAGCGCGGAGATGGACGTTACCTGCTTCAAATGCGGCGGCAAAGGATGCCGTTTCTGCAAAGGCGAAGGATGGATTGAGATTTTGGGATGCGGCATGGTACATCCGCATGTGTTGGAGATGAGCGGTATCGATCCGGAGAAATATACGGGGTTTGCTTTCGGTGTTGGACTAGAGCGAATTGCACTGCTAAAATACGAAATTGATGATATGAGGCTGCTGTATGAGAATGATATCCGTTTCTTGAAGCAGTTCTGATCGGTTTGAAAGGAGGACAATATGAATACAGCATTATCATGGATTAAAGCATATGTG
>JAFLTD010000163.1 GCA_022510625.1 Lachnospiraceae bacterium | reverse complement strand
CGGGGCGTTAGCGGTGCCCTGTACCCACAATCCGCTCTAGTGGGGGTGATGCTTTATCGAGGGCATACGCCTGTATAGCTGCCCTTTATAAGTGGCGTTGAAGTTTGGGTCTTACGCAATGGAAATCTATGAACCGTGTCAGGGTGGGAACACAGCAGCACTAAGTAGAAGCTTTCATGTGCCGTGAGGGTGCCTGGCGGAGTTAACTGTAAAGGTAACGTGTATGGGTCAAGTTCGAAATAAAGCGCACGGTTTTAAATTTGCTAAAACCGTGCGCTCTGTGATGTTATGAATTACACTGCCTTCTCAGCTTCATTGCTGTGGGCTGCTTTCTTCTTACGTTTCACTTTGTACATATCCTGATCTGCCAGTTCGATCATCTCATTCAATTCCACGTTCGCCACATCCTGTTCAAAGTAACAGCCGATGCTTGCATCTATCTTCCATTCATGTGAGTGGGTTTCATTGTATGTACCGATTGCCGCCATTAATTTGTTCCGGTAGCTCTGTGTCTCCACTTCTGACAGACCGGTTGTCAGGATAATAAACTCGTCACCGCCGTATCTGCAGTACAGATCGTCGGAACCACAAGTCTCCTGCAAAATTTCCGCCATCGCCTTGATAAAGACGTCTCCCTCTTCATGTCCAAATCGGTCATTGACCGCTTTAAGTCCGTCCATATCAATAAAGAACACCGTAACTGCTGTTCTCTTGAACTCAGCCGCCTCCATCTTCTCAGCTACCTGATCGTGGAAGCCTGCCCTGTTATAAATACCCGTCAGAGTATCATAGCGCCACATCTGATTCATTTTCTGCATGAGTTCTTTCATAGCTTCCTGCCTGCGGATCGATTCCATCGCGTTACACAGATTCATGATAAAATGCTGGAAGAGCGGTCTCTCCAACACGGCTTTGAAATTGCCCAGTACGCAGTAACCGAAATTATAATCCTCATGATGAAGAGGTAAAACTACATAGAAATTAGCGTTCTTACTTTTCGCACGGTCGGGCGGCAGCAGATATTTTTTATTGAAATTTGAATATTGGACAACCCGCCCCTTCTCATACGCAAGAGATACGCATATATCATCGGTATAGGCGCTTTTATCCCGCCCCCATCCTTCTCCGCCTCTCTCCAAATCCAATTCACTCATATAATCATCAAGATTACCGTTCGTACACAGGTAAAAATAATCCGGATTAATCTTCTTGATATATTTTCTGAGTGTCACAATCAGATCACGGAAGCGCTCCAGTCCTGTAAACTCCGCAGCCGATGACTTTAAAAGAGTGTGTCCGTTATCATACTCCATCATCGTTGTGACATACTCTTCCTGTATCTGGACATGCGAAATATAATTGCGTCTCGCACAGCCGCACGATTCGGAGAATATAGACTTGCCGTACACGATGCCGTCCTCAGCCGGTTCATTGTTCCAGACCTGTTTCAATTTCCGGTAGGCCATCTCTGCCACCGAATACATGCCTTTCCTCACCGTAGTCAGCCGCGGGTTGATCGTTGCTGCCATATCATTGTCGCTATACCCTGTCACAATGATATCCTCAGGGATATGAAAACCTTCCTCCGTCAATCTCCAGATTGCTCCGATAGCCATTCGGTCATTGGCAGCCATGATCGCTTCGGGCAGCGGACTGTCCATTTTCAGAAAATATTCCACAGCCTCGATTCCTGCCTGATAGGAATAATCACAGTAATAAATGCTGTCCGGATTCCACGGAATATGATTCTCTTCCATAACGCTCCGAAAAACCGCCAACCGCTCCTGAGCATCCGGATTGTCCGCCGGACCCGCAATGTAGTAAATACTTCCCACATTGTGTTCATTGATCAAATGTTCAGCAATCTCACGTGTTCCTTCTTTGTTCTCCACAGAAATACAGATAGAGCCTTCAAATTTATCATCGACCGACACACAGGGGATCCCACTCTCAGAAATCCTCTGAGTGAGACTGTCTACCGCCTCCAGGTCATGTATCGTGGATGTATCGATTATCACCCCGTCATACTGTGCAAAGTCCGGCAGATTATAAATATTGTATTCCCCTTTCTCATACTTATAACGTGACCCATAACTCCACGCGTCGCATGTAAAGATGAACACGTCCGTGCCGTCCGGCAGCGCCGTATCCAATATGCCGTTTATCAGTCTTTTCTGACTGTCGTATCTCGAACCGCCCAGTAAAACCGCAATTTTCATCCGCCAACTCTCCTATTCTCTCGTGTCTCCCTCACTCCGACAATGGTTCGTATATGCAAAATACGCTTCGGTGCATATACTGATACATTTTGTATTATATCACAATTTATTGAGTGTCGCCATACCTAAAGTTCTACTTTCCTGAGATAATAACCGAACTCTCCACCTCTCACGTTGCCTCCCGGACATTCAAAAGCTTCAAACCCGAACATCTGGGCAACCATCTTTTCGCGCTCATAGAATACGCCCGGCACACCCAGGTAATAGTCCTGTTCTTTTCCCAAAATAATATATCTGTAATTGTAAAATCCGTGCAGCAGGAAACTGTTGTTAACCAGGTGCTGATATTTAGACTGTAAAATGACAAAATCCTTCGGTTCCAGCTTGACATAGACACGCTCGTCACCGTAGGGATGTATATTCTCATACGAACTTAAGATTTGTTCCCACTTGTCCTCTTTCAGATTATGGTCAGGCACACTCTGCGGCATTGTAACCGGATTCTCCCGGGAACGCTGCGGCAGTTCCTCCGTCACGATCACCGGCTCCTGTGCGTTCTCTGACTCCGAAACTCTCACCGGTCGAAGTGTCTCAGCAGTCACAGGGGATTGCATCGTCTCCGGAACATCCATTTCCACATCGAGCTGTGCTGCTCCCGGTACACCCATTTCCACGGAGGAATGTATGACTTCTTCGGCAACAGCCTTAGGCATCCGCTCCGTCTCCCCAATCACCTCGGGACTCGTTCTCATATCGGGGACCGACGGGGCCGATTTACTCTTCCCCTCCAGTTTATATCCGCCCGACAACATGACCTGTATCACTGTGCGGTCCGTTTCTTCCGCCATGGACTCTTCCCAACTGCCGCCGCCATCCTGAATCGCAATGCCGTTAGTTTCTTTCCAGCCGCTGCCGTTGTAAATGCGCACCGGAAAACGTCCGTTGATACCGAGAGGAACATTTTGTATTTTCAGACTCAGTCTGCTCTCCCGGTTCCTGTTCTCAACTTTCAAAAATCCTGCGCTTCCCATTCTGTTTCCGTCTTTGTACAATCCCATATATATGATTTCTTTTTGGTACATACACTCCCCCTCTTTCCCATATATTACTAGGTATATATATGCACCATGACATCAAAATATGAGTCTGTCCGAAAACCGATAAAAAAGGGCTGGCCTGACAGCCAGCCCTTACCTAAAAATCTAAAGAGTCCAGATATTTCATATAGTTGACCACCATCAGGGCAATCTTAAAAGTCAATGCATCCTCAAATGTACGAATATCCAACCCCGTACTCGCCTCCAATTTCTCAATGCGATAAACGAGCGTATTGCGGTGTACATACAGCTGTCTGGAGGTTTCCGACACATTCAGATTATTCTCGAAGAACTTATTGATTGTTGTCAAAGTTTCTTCATCCAGCTCACTCGGTACATTGGATCCGAAAATCTCATCAATAAAAATACGGCACAGGTTGACCGGCAACTGATAAATCAACCGTCCGATCCCAAGCGTGTTGTAAGCGGTCACCTTCTTCTCGGCATAAAAAATTTTACCTACATCCAGCGCCATTTTTGCCTCTTTATAAGATTTGGATACCTCTTTCAGTTCTCCCACGATTGTGCCGTAGGCAACGCGCACATTCATCATTGCCTCCATATTCATCATATCCACAATCGTGTTGGCAACCTGCTCCAATCTTTCGTAATCCTCATCCTGCTCAAGTTCTTTGATCAGAATCACACTGCTCTCATCTACTGCCGTAATATAATCACCCACCTGCGGGGAAAACATACTGCCAAGCAGTTCTGTTGTCGCGGAATCCTTATCCCGGTCCGCCTCAATTAAAAATACCGCTCTCCGCACAGCCGCCTCTATGTGCAGCTTCTTGGCTCTGTTGTATATATCCACAAGAAGCATATTGTCCAAAAGTAAATTTTGAAAGAAATTATTGCGATCATATCTTTCTTTGTATGCCACGATCAGATGCTGGAGCTGGCTTACCGCAATCTTCCCCAGCATGTATGTATCTTCACTGCTCCCCCTGGCATCCAGAACGTAAAGCACTTCTTCCTCGTCCAGTACCTTCATCAAATGATGCGTTCCGATCACCTGACTGTCCGCAGGGGAAGCCACAAATCCGGCAACCAGCGACGGCGTTATCTCATCGGACTCAAAAGTGGCCGCAACCACATCACCCTCCAAATCCCACACGCTCAGATCAATTTTAGAAATGGCTTTCAGCTCTTCAATACTGCTCTTAATCACTTGGCTTGAAATCATACAGTAACCTCTCTCCTTCAAAAATGTCAGGGCCTTACAAAAAATAAGGGGGATGTCTAGGCATCCCCCTCATAATCACACTAATTAGTTAGTGATAGCCTGCTCTGTCTCTTTGTCGAATACATGAATCTTATCAACATCGAAAGCAAACTTAACTGTGTCACCCGGTCTTGCTGTTGTACGGGAAT
>JAFLTD010000162.1 GCA_022510625.1 Lachnospiraceae bacterium | reverse complement strand
CAAAAATGCAGTCCAGTTCCAAACCGCTTCCGCATCCGATATCCAGCAATGTCTTCCCGTTACCTTCTCCGCCCCATTCATCGGAAAGCTGTCTCGCCATCCACTTATAATGTTCCTTCCACGGCGACATGTGTTCTTCATACCCATCAATGCGCGCGTTGAAGAAAGCATCCATCTCCTCTAAAGGCTCGTCCGCCGTCTCTTCAAGCCATTTCTTTAATTTCAGATATTCTTTGTCCATACCGGTCTCCCAAAATAAGTATACAATACTTTTCTGCATTTTATTGTATAAGCATTATCCGGCGGGTACAACCTCATATTCATTTATAATTTTATATTACTCTTCTTCCTGCTCCTGATATGCTTTTAGGCTTCTGTTCATCAACTCGGAAATCTTTTTGTCATGACACTGGATTGCCGAAAATACAACGATAAAAATAATCAAAATCATAAAGAACATGCTAACGACCATCACCAGTCTGTCATAATCAATCCAATCAAACATCAAAGCGCTTCCGAAAACTACAACATTGATATACAAATAGTGCAGGAAGATGCGAATCATTGTCTCCACCTTGCTAAGCTGCCTTGCCGTCCACCACAAAAGATTACCCAGCGCACATACGATACTGCACGCTAAAATCTCCCAAAGCAATACCACCGAAAGTGACGCACCGGGGTAGAATATGCTGATAAACACGGCTACGGCAATTTCAACTCCAAATACGACGTATGCACATGTCTGTATGATGCCTTTTATCTTATTCCACATTATCTTTTCCTCCTTTCCTATATCCCCAACCTCTTTTTTAGCTCCGGCACATATTGTCTCGAAATCAGCACTCGCTCGTTATTCTTCATAAGAGCTTCATAACGTCCATTAAAATCGGGATGAAAGCTATCTACTTTGGACAGATTCATAATCACCGACTTGGACACACGAATAAAATTCGCGTGCCCAAATTGTTCTTCCAACTCATACAATTTCCACTTTGTTTCATATACTTTTTCTTTCGTATAAAGAAAGACTTTATTATCTACCGCCTCAAAGTAATAAACTTCCGAAGGATCGACCTGCAAAATGCGCTCTCCATCCTTAACCGTCAGTTTATCTCTCCTGCGTTTCAATTCCTTAGCCAACGCCACAATAGAATCGTCCAAGTTTCTGCACCGAACCACAATCTGTTCCTCTTCCTCCGGTCCAATCTGCTCAATTATGATTTTCATACTATCTACCTATTCCTCATATTCCGCCTGCCCGATATTACCACCAGCATAGCTTTCGTTTGCTGACTTCATGATACTTTATAAGATTCAAATCATCTCTCATCTGTCGCGCAGTTTTCTTCTTCGGCTAATTAGGGCTGCCACTGCCAACACGACCACGCTCAGGGCAACCAATCCACAACACTGCGCCCAAATCGGAATCTCCGTATCCTGCATATGGATGACAATTCCCATGTTCTCACAAAACTGCTTTGCCACTTCCTCCGGCAGTCCTGCAAAAGTTGTATCCACCGCCGCCTGCACACACGCTCTACGCATCATGGAAACTCCGTGCAGGATCGGCAGCCCTTTCAAAAAAGAGGCAACTCCTTCCGGCAACATATAAACCGGCAGATAAACAGCTCCAAGAAAACCGACCAATGTTCCTATGATCGTCAAAATACCGCTCCACGCACTGCCGCTGTGAATAAAAAGTGCCAAAAGATAGGATAACGACGAGTATACAAAAGTATTGAGAACGATCATGCCAAAAAGCTGCATAAATACAATGACAGATAAAGCCCCCTTGCCGCTTAATAACAGCCATCCCTGCGCAGCACCAAGCGTTAAGGTACTCATGGCAACGCCGATGATCCATGCTGAAAGCACATATCCCAGTGCAATCTTGATTCTCCCAACGGGTGCAACATAAAAGCACGCCAATTTATTCTTCTCTTCATCATATATCATATTGCCCATTACTGTCATGCTAATTGTGACACAATTGGAAAGAAGTACCCCCGCAAGCGTCCAAACGACTATCAGATAGTCTGCGTTTTCCTTATCTCTTACTGCATCACGCACACCGCCAAAATTTGAGAGTACATTTACAATATTGTTACTGTTCATATCCCCGAGAAAAAGCCACACCAACATCAGAATAATGAGCATACTCAGTACCGAAAAAAATACAGCTGCCCTATCCCTGATATAAACAAATGTGATACGCTTTACCAGACTGCTAACTTCTCTCATTTTCTTTCTACCTCCTATCCTTCCCTTGTTACGAGTCGCTTACACCTTACAGCCCTTCTACAGCTGATTTCCCCGTAACCTGTAAAAACACGTCATCCATCGTCCCTTGTATTACTTCAAATCCTTCAATATCCGCCCTGATATCATCCAATAGGTCAAACGCTTCCATGCTGTTCTCCAGTCTGATAACCAATCGTTCTTCCTTCATCTTGTATGTAATCTTCTTATCTGCTAAATAAGAGGATAACGCCTCTTCCTTTCCTGCTTTCGGTACCAGGTTGAGCTTATCCGATGCATACCGCTCCTTCAGAGTAAATGGTGTGCCCATTTCCTTCAGTCTGCCGCCGTCAATAATCGCTATGGTAGTGGCCCTCGCAGCTTCCTCCATATAATGCGTTGTTAAAAAGACCGTCATCCCCATTTCCCTTCGAAGTTTTTCTACGGTCTCCCACACGCTTTTCCTGGTGGCAGGGTCAAGTCCCGTGGTCGGCTCATCCAGAAACAAAATTTCCGGTCTGTGCATCAAAGCCTTGGCTATTTCACAGCGTCGTTTTTGCCCTCCGGAAAGCTTGCCGAAGCGCCTTCCCAAAATATCGTTTAGTTCCAGAATATCGCAAATTTCTATGAGCCTCGTTTTCTGCTCCCGACTTGTTTGACCGTACAAGCTGCTCCACACCATTAAGTTTTCCTTTACAGTCAGACGTTCATCCAGACAATTATTCTGATAAACAATTCCTATCTTGCGCTTAATTTGCGCGGAATCTTTTTGTAAATCGAATCCGCATATTCTTGCTTTTCCGTCCGTAGGTACAAACAGAGTACAGAGCATATTGATGGTAGTGGATTTACCCGCGCCGTTGACTCCAAGAAAGCCGAACAGTTCTCCTTTCTCTACCGAAAGACTGATGCCGTCTACTGCTTTCACTTTTCCGAAATACTTTTTTAAATTCTCTGCTTCTATGATTTTCTCCATTTACTTGATCCTTTCCTGTATTTCTTCCTACAAGTTTTTGTGCCTGTTTCAATCGTTGTATTTATTTAGTGTCTCAACAGGTTTTCTATAGCATAAAAAAATCCCACCCGTTTGACAACAAACAGGCAGGTAAGATGTCAAAAATAATAGGCAAGCTGCATTTTAACAGTCTGCCTATTGCAAAAAAACATGAGCTCCTCTATACATAGCATGTGTAAAAACGTCTTCTTAACACCTGTACACAAAATCCGAAAACACCGCTGTTCCGCCTGTCAACTCAGTAGAATACATGAACAAGCCGGCGCGGGCACCACAGAAATGATCGAGACCAAAAAACAACCGATGCACCTTACCTACCTGAATACTGTTTCCGTCTTTCACATATCCGAATACGGCCTGATCCTTCATCTGCCAAAAATTCGCTTCCAAATACAGCTTGATCTTTGGCGATTCCATCAGTATCCTCTCATATTCCTTACAGATTTCCCTTTCCGCTTCCGTCAAATCCGTGCTTTCATCTCTCGTTTCTTTTGCACCCATTACCAGATAGATTTTTCCTTCTTCTTTTTTTATCGCAATCATGCCGTAACAGCCTTGTAAAACACATAAACCGGCATAATCCCCTTCATTCAGATCGTGTGCATCCAGTGTCACCTCCACCCTGCATCTTGGAAAAAGAAGCCTTTGTGTCAGCGTGTTTTGTGCCTGTATCGGATTCCGGCTAAGCTTTCCCGTACTAATTCGGAAAGTGTTATCGCGTACTTCCCAGAGTTCTTCCACCGGCTCATGATTGAATTGCCATACCTTCTTAAGCGTCACTTTTCCGTTATGGTCCGGCTGATAAGCAAAATCATCACTTTCATATAGCGGTGCATACACATGATCAGGTCGGGTGCTTTTGTATGGAATTTCCTGCGGCATTCGTCCGTTTTCTCCCATAACGGGAAATCCGTTTTCAAACCTCATAGGAACAAGTACCGGAATTCTCCCCACCGCGCCATGATCCTGAAAGAGCACAGCATACCAGTCGCCCCGCGGAGTATCCACAATTCCGCCCTGTGCCACACCTTGATTACAGTATCCAAGCGTATCCTCAAAGACATCTCGACCCGTGAACTCCCCGGTAAGGCTTTCCGACGTAAAACATGCCTGCACTCTCATCCATCGGTCTTTCAACGAATGTATGAAAAAGACATAGTATCTTCCGTCAATCTTATAGATGTGGGAACCTTCATACCCCAGGAAATGATTATCCCGTTCCCTGACAATAACCCTGTCCAATCCGTCAGAAAGTGGTCCCGAGAGGTCATCTTTCAACTCGGTAAGATGAATCTCCGTATTCCCATATACAATGTAGACCCTGTCGTCCTCGTCAAACAGCAACGAGCAGTCATGATAAAAACCTTCTATCTCTTTCTTATCCCATGGACCTTCTGCCGCTTTCGCTGTGTACAAATAAGTTTTATGGGTATCATTGGCCGCAAAGCATACATAAAACGTTCCTTTATGATACCGTAAGCTGGGCGCCCACATTCCCTGCCCGTATATTGAACCGCCGTCTTCCATACGCTGCGCTTTCG
>JAFLTD010000161.1 GCA_022510625.1 Lachnospiraceae bacterium | reverse complement strand
GAGCACCTGACTCTTAATCAGGGTGTCCAGGGTTCGAGCCCCTGGCGGTGCACTTATGAGAACTGGTTTTGGAGCTGTTATGCTCTGGGGTCGGTTCTTTTTTTGTCTATGTACCGGATCTTATGCGGCAGACTGATCCGCCGGTTTTCTGCATAAGAAAATACCTGCAAGAAGCATCAAAGGAAAAATAACACCTGCCAAGATGCCCATCTTTAGGTTATCTCCGAACGCAGCCGACACCATGCCGACAACCGTCGGTCCGCCGGAGCATCCCACATCGCCCGCAAGGGCCAAGAGCGCAAACATAGCCGTACCGCCCCTTGCAACGGATGCCGTCGCTTTGCTAAAAGTGCCCGGCCACATGATCCCTACCGACAATCCGCACAAAGCACAACCCGCAAATCCAATAACCGGATTTGGCACGAGAGAGATACACAGATAAGACAGAACACACAGTATACAGCTGCCCGACATAAATTTGTCCAATTCAATTCTGTCACCGTATTTTCCGTAGAAAGCTCTGGCACTTCCCATCAGAACCGCGAAAAGCATTGGTCCCGCCAGATCTCCGACGGCCTTACTTACGCCCAATCCCAGCTCTGCAAAGGCGGATGCCCATTGACTCACCGCCTGTTCACTGGCACCGGCACAGACCATCATCAACATCAGGATCCAAAAGAGTCTCTGCCGGAAAAGTTCCCCGATCGTCATGCCCTTCTCCCCCTCCTCAATCAGGGAAGCTATGGGCACCTTGGTAAAAAGAATCATGTTGGCAAAAGGAACAATGGCCCAGACACACGCCAGTACTTTCCAATGATCAATCCCGAATATTCCAAAGAACAGGGTAGAAATAAGAACAACTGCCACATGCCCCCAGCAATAAAACGAGTGGAGCAGACTCATTGCCTTCTCCTTGTTATCGGTGGGACACGCTTCCATGACAGGGCTTACGAGCACTTCCAACAGACCGCCGCCCACTGCATAGACGGTGACCGCAATCAGAAGTCCCGTGAATGCACTGCCGCATACATCTGGTAAAATGGTCAACAATACAAATCCGACCGCCGCGCAGACATGGGCGATAATCATAGATGCACGATAACCGATCCTGTCCACAAAAGTGACAGACAACAGATCTATCAACAGCTGCAGTCCGAAATTGAACGTGATCAGCAGCGTGATCTGCGTCATGGGAATGCCGTATGTACTGTGAAATGTCAAAAATAAAAGGGGAACAAAATTATTTACGATCGCCTGTACAATATATCCGATAAAACAGGCGTAGATTGTATTATTATATTTCCGCTCCATATATCAACACCTCCGCGGACCATATTATCATTCCATATAAATCAATCAATATCTTCCCGGCTAAAAAGTAATTCCGAGAAACTCCACAACAATCCCGGCCATCACTCCAATCACATACAACAAGCCTATCAATCCCAGATTCTCTCGGCGATTATCATTCACCCGAAGAAGCACTAAAACTCCCACTCCCGTTCCCGACAGCAATCCGGCAATCATAGCACCCGCGTTCAAGACACCGTTCAGGTACAACTGCGTAACAATCACAGATGCCGCACAGTTGGGAATAAGCCCCACAAGTCCCGCAATCACAGCGCCCACTACCGGGCGATTGAGAATCACGCTGCTCAGCACATCTTCCCCGATCCACGCAATAAGCAAGTTTAGCACCAGGGAGATAAACAATATATATAGGAAAATTTTTACCGTATGGCGCAGAGCCGATCTCCAGATACCATTCTCACAATGGCATTGGTGCTGCTCGCACAGATGCTCAATTCTTATGTCCTTATCACGTTTGTGAAAAATAAAGTCAATCACTAAGCCTGCCAAGGCAGCAACGACAACTTTCACTGCCAATATCTTAATAATGGTTTCTGCTCTTGCATTTGCAGATATCATAATAGGAAGCATCTCGTCGGAAGTGGACAGAAAGACCGCCATCAGTGTTCCCACGGTAATAATCCTGCCGGCATACAGATTGGAGGCCGCGGCAGAAAATCCGCACTGCGGAAAAATACCGAGAATTCCTCCGATGATCGGTCCGCCCTTGCCGGCGCTTCGAATTGCCGCCTGCATCCTGTCTCCCGCCCTGTGCTCCAAATATTCCATAATAAGATAAGCCACAAATAAAAACGGAAGAATCCTTATGCTGTCTATAAAACTGTCTGCTATAATTTCTATGAACATCTTCTGCTTCTTTCTGTAAAATACCCCAAATCACTTTACACACTAGAATACCGTGTCTATGTGCAAATTGCAAGGCGAAAAGGCAAAAAGTATTTAAAATAATGATTGATTCTTGCGCGAAAATATATTAATATAGTATGTGTGGGGTTTGTCGATTTAAGACAAAAGAGGAGGTTCTTTCTATGGAAGGCTTAAAAAACGTAATGGAAGAGGCGGTAGAATATCAGCTTAATCGATTATTGCCTACAATGCCGAATATCTGTTCATGCGACCAATGTCGTTTAGACATGGCGTCTTTTGCCCTCAACCGACTGTCTCCTCAGTATGTGAGAACCGATATGGGAGCCCTATTTCAGAAATTGAACAACTCCGCACCGCAGGCGGAAGTGGAAGTGTTGACGACAGTCATGTCCGCAATTAGCACGATTGGTTCACATCCGAAACATGACTAATATACGAGCAAGCAAAGAGCCGGATTGAATATCCGGCTCTTTTTTCTCTTATTCTCTTATGAAATGACACCTTCCCGACTTTGAACCGCCTCTGCGATATATGCTTCCACTTCTTCTTTCGGAATAGAAAGCGCCAGAGACATCTCACTGTAGAGAAGCTCTTCAGCCTTACGCAGATACTGCTCATCGGAAGAAAGAACCT
This sequence comes from Lachnospiraceae bacterium, assembly GCA_022510625.1. Taxonomy (GTDB): domain Bacteria; phylum Bacillota; class Clostridia; order Lachnospirales; family Lachnospiraceae; genus UBA3282. Next base: position 1,933 of record JAFLTD010000161.1, on the reverse strand, counting down.
TCTTACCCTCTTTCAGCCGATTCTGCTTGCGCAGATAAAGCGTCTTGATAATTTGAACAAGACTTTGGCAATCGTATGTGCGGATTGCCTCCTTATACATCTGCTCTCTGCTCTTCTCCTCCTGAATCCACACGGTTTCTATTGTGGTGATTCTCCCAACCAGATCTTCCGCCTCTTTCTTGCTCATGATCCTGCGCATAATCACCTTGTCGTTATCTACCGGTGTATACACTGTACTCCCCTTCTCAAAAACCGGTTCCAACACATAATACTTGCGTACCTTATCCAATTTATCAATTGGATTTCCCGTAATGTTGACAACACGGCAGACACCATGTCCGCCGCACATAATTAATTGATCTTTCTCAAACATGACTCCCTCCATTTATGATCCAACCATATGCCAACATTCCCCCTTACTATATATTAGTTTAACACTAATTCCCCATTCTAGTAAATATTTTGCGAATATTTATAAAATTTTCGGCATATTTCTGACAAAACAGAGGGTTGTTTTGTGAAAAAGTTCCATCAAATCAAACAAAACCGGAACTACACATTTTCTTGCAATTCCGGCTTTATTGTATATTCATAATATTACCCTATATGACTTACACCGTATAGCTGTTCAAATATCTCTCCTGCTCCGGTGTCAGTACATCTATCTCCTTGCCGAGGAAGGCCAGCTTACGTTTCGCCACATCCTTATCTACCTCTTCCGGCACATCAATCAATTTGTCTTTCAGCTCGCTGCCGTGCTCCACCAGATACTTCGCGGAAAGCGCCTGAATAGCAAAGCTCATATCCATAATCTCCGCAGGATGACCGTCTCCCGCCGCCAGATTAACAAGACGTCCTTCCGCCAGCACGAAGATCCACTGTCCGGTAGGAAGCTTATATCCCATAATGTTTTTGCGCTGCTCTTTCTTCTCTACGGCATTTGCTTTGAGCCAAGCCATATCAATTTCGCAGTCGAAATGTCCGGCGTTACAAAGAATTGCGCCCTCTTTCATCTCTGCGAAGTCTTCCTGATCGATCACGCCGTCACAGCCCGTCACGGTGATAAAGAAATCCCCAACCTTGGCCGCTTCCTTCATCGGCATCACATCAAATCCATCCATGACAGCCTCAATTGCCTTGATCGGATCGATCTCTGTCACGATTACGCGCGCGCCGAGACCTTTCGCCCGCATGGCAGTACCTTTACCGCACCAGCCGTAACCCGCTACGACCACAATCTTGCCCGCCACGATTAAGTTGGTTGTCCTGTTAATGCCGTCCCATACAGATTGTCCGGTACCGTATCTATTATCAAAGAAATGCTTGCATGCCGCGTTATTGACACGAACCATTGGGAACTTCAACTCTCCCGCCTTATTCATCGCCTCGAGACGGATAATTCCCGTGGTAGTCTCCTCGCATCCGCCGATGATATTCGGAATCAGATGCGGCATTTCTTTATGTACCATCGTGACAAGATCCCCGCCGTCGTCAATAATGATATTGGGGCCCGCCTCCAGCACATGGCGGATATGTGTCTCATATTCCTCCTGTGTGGCATCATACCACGCATGAACCTCCAACCCGGCCTTGACGAGCGCTGCTGCCACGTCATCTTGTGTAGACAGAGGATTGGAACCGGTCACATACATGTCAGCGCCTCCCGCCGCCAGTACAAGACACAGATACGCGGTCTTCGCTTCCAAGTGCACGGATAATGTAATCTTCTTGCCCGCAAAAGGTTTACTTACGCTAAACTCTTTCTCCAATGTGCGGAGCAGATCACAATTTCTTTTGACCCACTCAATTTTCTTCTCACCGGATTCGGCAAGATTGATGTCTCTGATTTCACTGCTCACAGATAGTTTCCTCCTTAAAATCAATCAGCCGAATTTTTATTATAGTGATGGTCGTCTGTCCTATCATCACTTGT
>JAFLTD010000160.1 GCA_022510625.1 Lachnospiraceae bacterium | reverse complement strand
ATGGATAATTTATAGTTATCCATTGTAAAGTATGGAGGTAAATGATATATGCAAAAGCATGGTTATTCAAATGCTATAGATTTTTCTAGTATAACAGCACAACAATTTGAAGATTTGGCACTCGATTATATAAACGATATATTTTCAGAAAATGACACTGAAATTAATCCTACAAGATATGTTAAAGATGGTGGTAAAGACATTATAATTACACACATTAGCAAAATAACAAATTTAAAGACTTGGGTAGAATGTAAAAATCATAAACGTAATTTGGGATTAGCTGAAATAGGAAAAAATGTTGTATTAGTTATTTCTAAAAAAATTAATAAATTAATCTATATTTCTGCATCTTCCATAACAGAGACTGCTCAAAGAGATATTTTAAACGTTGGATACAAAAACAATTTTGAGGTTCTATTTTTAGATGGGGATAATTATAAAAGAGAACTTATACACCATCCTAAACTGGTAAAAAAATATTTTAACTTTCAAACAGAATTGTCACTACAGAAAGAGAGTGAGGTAAGCGTTACATCATTCATATCTGAGTTCGAGAAGGGTGTAGATATATATCCTGAAGGTACACCTTTTATTTATTTAGAGCGTGGCAATTCATTTTATTTTAATATATTAATTAAAAATCATACTAATTTCTGCTTGGATAATATATCCATTACTGCAGACGGTATAAATGATGATTTTTACATAGTTCCCCAGTTTGAACCTATCACATCAGTAAGTCAGATGAGTGATTGCTTTTATCAACTCTTTTGTATATATCGAGGAAAAGATAATACTTTTAAGTTTCCTGATTACAAAATAACATTTATTCAAAATGAGATACATAAATGCAATGAACTTAAGGGAATATGTTTATCGTTGGAAAATACACTGCTCATCCCTCTAACCGGTAAGAAAGTAACTGAATTTATTACGAATAAGTGGACTAGGATTGTTGAATTGATTAAAAGGAATTACAATCAAACATTAATCATATATGGTAATTCTGGAACTGGAAAAACCAGACTTATGGAAGAAATGATATCTCTTTCTAAACAAAATTTATATTTTACTAAATATATTGATTGCAAAAATAGAAACGGCGCAAATATATTAAGAAATATATTATCTTTTGTATTGGATATTCCATTTGATAACCACATGCTTCAATATTCAAAGCAAGATATAGAAACAATTATTCGCAATGAATATGGGAAAAAAGAATATTCGGACTGCTTATATGAATTATTTATTGACAATAAGTTAAATGACAATTCCTTGTTTTATATTACAAGAGCCTTATTACACTTTATTGAAAACCCCAGATTTTCTAAACCGCATATTTTATTTATTGACAATGTTCAAGAATGTGATGAATTCATCTTAAATGTATTTATGGATCTTATAGATAATATGAAAAATTATTCATCGCAATTTGCCATTGTTTTATCCATTAATATTGAAGTTCAATCTACCATTGATTCTGTGGACGATTTTATTGATTACTGTAAAGGTACAGAAAACAACAGCAGATCTTATTGCTCAACATTTTCTGTGGACGATTTTGACGAAGCTGATACATTTTTATTTGCAAGAAATTTATTAGGAAATCTTGAACAAGATGATCCAATAATTGATCAATTTGTTAGTAAAGCTGGTCATCGCCCTTTTGAAATGTTAATGTTATATAAGCATCTGACGGAAAATAAAATATTAATTAAAGGTAAAAGCCTTAATATACCTAGTATAGATAAATATAATGACTTTTTAAATTGTATACCGCCTAAGATAAACAATCTTATTTCGGAGAGAATTAACTCCTTAAAGAATAATACATCTATAGATATATGGAATGATTGTGAAAATATAATTAAATGTATATTGCTCTTTTATAATAAATTTCCCGCTTTTTTATCTGATATTATTACAAATACATCGCATGCTAAAAATGTTTTAATAAAAGGCTTGTTAATAAAATATGAAAAAGAGTCCATTAATTTAGAGTTTTATCATGATACCATATATAGATATTTTCTGCAAAAGAATGAGTATAATGATATAGGTAATCTAGGTATTAAGATTATAAATTGGATTAATGATAATCCCGATTACGAATTAGATAATCGTGATAAAATTATATTCTATTGTTACTTTAAAACAGGTCAGATTAATAAGACAATTCAATATGGATTAGATTTATTGCAGAAATATTTTGATGCATTTGATTTTAGATCTTCTTATGAGATTAGTGATATCCTTTATGCATTAAATAAAATAGATCATTCTACATTGAATTATTTTCGGCTTTGCTATATATATGCTATGAGTTCTTGGGAAACAGTAAATGCGTATAAAACTTTAGAAATATATAATGAAATACATAGTATGTTAGATGAAATTGATGAAAAAATCCCAGTAGATGAATTGTGTATGTATTATAGAGAATATATAAATGCGAATAGTCATGCAGGATTATATTATAATATAAAAGGATTATTGGAAGAATTTGAGAATATACCTGATATTCCTAAGTCGTATCAGTTTGTTGTTCATAATCGTTATACTGTATACTATATGAGAATAAACGAGTTTTTTCTAGCAAAGGAACATGGTGATATTGCCTATAGCATCGCCTGCGAATTGAAGGACAATTTTTTGATAAGTACAGCTTGTTCAGATATTGCATTTAATTTTCTTTATAATAAAAATGATTTTCCAAATGCAAAAAAATATTTTTTAGAAGCTATTAATAGCTATAAAAAATGTGAAGATTATACATATTTTAGACTATTGGAAATCTACAATCAACAAGCAATTGTATATTTCATAGATAAACAATATGATAAAGCAATTCAGGAATTAAACAAATCTATCAGGAGAAGCAATAAATTAAAAAACATGTATATGGAAGCAAAGGCATTAAATTATAAAGGTATTATGCAAAGTCATTTAAAAGAATATTCTTTAGCGTTCAAAACTTGGACATTTGCTATACGGATAAATGAAAAATTAGGCAATTACTCTTCGCTAATATGTATCTACACCAATATAAGTTCACTATTTTTACTTCAAGAGGAATATGAAAAATCCTATGACGCTTCCCTTAAAGCAATAGATTTATTACATAGCGAAAACAACCCTGTAGCATGGAGTAATAACTTTAATCCTCTATTTTATAATTACATATTATGTTGCATGAAATTTAATCTTACAGATGAAATAAATAGAGTTTTAGAACAATATCCACAATATGGATCATTTTATAAAAATATTATAAGCACCCATGATATTCGGAATTATCTCATACATGAAAAAATGAATTACTTTGGATTAGAGGGATATAGCTTTTTATAATTTTTTTAAGTTGAAACACCACCCACATTGCGAATGGGGGTGTTTCAACTTTTCTGGAGTATTTTCCAGCTCTGTTGATTTGGGATAATATACAGACTACTTTTATCGGTTATCTCCAATGGGGCTCTTTATGCCTTCCATCCTATGGCTTATCATTCTTCTGACTTTTATAATATAGTTTACAATAGTTTCTTTATTCTATTGTTTATCTCAAATGTAGATTATGATACTTTTCATTTAGTCAATCAATTACCCAATTATTTCTTTTACAAATTTTATATTCCCATTAATGTCAATACTCAAATCTTTTTCGTATTTTCTAGTTTTAAACCAAAAATAATTATTTGAAACGCACATAAAATTATCTGATAAAAAAATAAGCGGAATGTTGTAATTTACTAAATTATTATTTATAAAATCAATAAATGAAACACCTGAAGAATTGTAGTATTGCTTAAAATTGTATATTTGAATAATATTAATATGTAAACTACTTTTAATTATATTTATATAATCATTGAGCACCAAAGTTTTGCATAAATTTATTAGCAAATAACTATTTGCAACATTATTTTTACTAATAAAATTTTCGTATAGTCGTTGAATCATGGTTAATCCGTCGGGAAGACTATTCCCCCACTTCTTAAAGAATAATGCTTTTGTGTCATTAATCGCAAGATTGCGCATAGTGCCAGCAACTCTTCCTTTATGGTAAACCACTGCACTATAAATTGTTATTAATTGATAACCCATTGTCCTTATTCTATGAGTCAAATCCAAGTCACCATCTGAATTAAAAAACTTTTCATCAAAACCATTAACACTTTTAAATATTATTTTAGGGATCATAATGCAGGCGGAAGATAAAAAATCAAATTTATCAAACTTCCGTGTTATATCTGAAAGACTAGATCCACGCAAAATTTTCAACATATCTACTTGATGAATAGCTACACCTGTCATATGAACTTTATTGTTATTCATATCCATAATAACAGGAGATACGGCTCCAACATTTGACATATTTTTATATGTAGATAATAAAAGTTCCAGCCAATTATTAGTCACAAATATATCACAATCCATAAATATTAGATAATCTCCCTTAGCCGCCTTGGCACCATTGTTACAAGCAGCTGGATGACCTAAATTTATTTTATGATTAATTACCTTTATTGGAGGATATTCGCATAAATATCTTTCAAGTTGAATATCTGGATTATCGTTTACAATAATAACTTCATATGAATAGTTTTTAACATTAAGCGTTTTAAACAATTCATTTAGACAACATAATAAAATATTAAGGCCAGAGTAATATGTAATAATAATAGAAATATCCATACAATAATTCCTTGCTATGTTAAGATAAACATTTTATATCTAATTATTTGCATTGAAAAATAAAATTTACCCCTAACTATTTCTACTGTTCTATTTCAACGGATAACTATAAATTATCCAT
>JAFLTD010000016.1 GCA_022510625.1 Lachnospiraceae bacterium | reverse complement strand
TGTAATGTCAAGACTGTAGACAAAGTTCTAGGCGACAGTAATCTTTTGAAAAAGATTCTGCCGCCTATGTTTTTCTATTATATCTGCGTCATTTCAAGACTCTTCCAAAAAATGGTATAGTGGTGGTGTAGTAAGTACCATATCTCAACGTGAAACCATTGATTTTACAGGCTTATTCGGGACTTCTCAAGATACTGCCGTGACACACGAAAAGTATCTTTATTTTTCCTTGCATATCTTGTTTTTTCTCCATTTTATCGAACATGTTCAACACTTCACACCTCAAACATTTGCCTCTTCCACCCTGACTGCCACCACGATCAATCTCTGTAAATCCGTGCCGTACTCGCAGGTAGACAATACCAAAACTCCTCGCGGTACAAGTGTCTCGGATATATCCTCCAATAGCTTTTCGCATTCCGTGTCATACCAGTATGAATACTGTTTCAAATTGTTCTGCCATTGGGAAAAAGTTTCCGAGGAAAGGGGCAGTTCCTCATAGTGGAAAGGGCGAAAGGAATCATTTTCGTCAGAAAAATCAATCAATGCCGCAGCATAAATCCGATACTTCTCGTCGCCGTCCCCCGCATCAAAGTACAGCGTGGTATGCTCCTGCAGATAGTCTGCCTTCTCAAAATATTTCAGTCCGCCAAACATGGTGCCGTCCTTCATGTGGTGTCCGTGAATCAGCCACACGGGAAATTCTGCATCACAGCTTCCGTCCAGGAAAATGGCGCCATGACGATTTTCTTTTTGCTCAAAATCATGGTTCAGATAGTATTCCTTGTCCCGATGCACTATGGGATAGGATATCTCTGTTCCTTCCAGGGTAAGCCAGCCTATGTAATCGGAATTGATAGCAGCAAGCTCTGTCATGGCTTGTTTAGCCTTCTCTTGTGTCGTTTTCCCCGAGTACATCTGCACATCCCCATAATCCTCCGAGTGCATCTGCACATCCCCGGAATCCTCCGAGTACGTCTGCATATCCCCGGAATCCTCCGCCATAATCCTGCTGCGGATACTCTGAAGGTGCTCATCCAGCACGGACTCCTCACGGAAATTACTGTAATAGAGTAATAGTTGAAGATCGGCAAACAGTACCAGAGCTGCCGATATAATCATTATGATAATAGGCCATTTTTCCCCCAACTGTTCCCGCAGCTTCATTGCAATCGAATCCTTCTCGTCCCTATTTTATCTTGATTCCTTTCAACTCATCCGCCGAATCTTCCAGTAACTCTTTCTCCTTCCTGCGCATGAGTGCGTATCCTCCGACACCCAAGCCTGCGATGCCCAACATCATCATCAGCAGCCATGCACCGACAGGCACGATATCCCCGGTTTTAATCAGGCCGGCCTCGACGGTTTTGACCATCTTGCCCACCACGGATGGACTGTCGTTATCGTAAACATCCGTGTTGTCTACACTGTTGCTCTTACCGGTTTCTTTATTGCTTTCCTTATCGTCTTTCTTATCATCTTTCTTATCGTCTTCCTTTTCGTCTTCTTGATCGTCTTCCTTATCGTCTTCTTGGTCGTCTTCCTTTTCGTCTTTCTTATCGTCTTCCTTTTCGTCTTCCTTTTCGTCTTCTTGATTGCTGTTGTCCTGACTGATGTCATTGGCGGTGTAGGTGTTAGTATAGGCCACGGTAGTTGTGCCACCCTTCTCCACAATCACGTTAGCCACCTGCGTACCGGTGCCATTTCGTGAGGTTCCTCCGTTGACTGTATACGCTGTGGTATACGTTGTACCGTCAGGAGTTTTGACAGACTCCTCTACAGTGTATCCGCCGGAAGTTAACGCCAGCTCCTTAGTCCATTGCTTTGTTTGGCTATTATATTCAAAGTCATCTTGCAAGGTATAGTTTTCTTTCTTGTTGGTGCTGTTTTCAGTCACCGTAAACGTCAGAGTGCCGTCCACTGCCTCCTTTGTGATATCACCCGCAATTGTCTTGGTGATAATCAGCGTTCCGCCGCTCTCATAAGTATTGGTGTAATTAACCTCCATTTCATCACCATTCTCCAAGTTAAATTCACCTGTTGTTACACCTGTACCAGATGATCCTGTGCCGGAGACACCGTCGAGAACCATTTCCCAAGTCTGTCCGGTACAAGCAATTCCCGAAAAGGCGGAATCATCCCAAAGTTCCGTCACCTTATATTTCCCGGGTTTCAGATTGTATATATACTGAACGTACTTACTGCTATCCCCGTCCCACTCGAATCCGACATCACCCACACGAAATACCTGGTTATATGCAGGACTCACGTCGATACTCTCCACATGAAATCTCAGGTTTGTCTTCATAATGTCTGCGAGGCTGATACCCGCGCCTTCAATACTCTTGGTCAGAACTAACATTGCATTGGGATCCGTATAGACCTCATCTTCCATCAGATAAACAGTATCCCCTCCGTCCTTGGTTGTCATGACCGTCCCTCCGGTTACTGTCGAAACCTTTTCAACATTTTCAACACTTCCGTCTTTCTTAATCGTGAAACGGATGCTTGCCGCAACCTGATACCCATTGGGGGCTGCAGTTTCTACAAACACATAATCGCGCCCTGCCTTCAACTTCGTGCCGAACTCATGACATCCGCCTTTCACGGATTTCCATGTTTCCAAAGGCTTCGTATCAGGGTCCTTTAACCTCCCATTTGCGTCTACGTCTTCCGCATAGTAGATACCGATGACAGCACCTTCCAACTCCTTCGTAGTATTGCTCAGTTCGACCTTATTCAGCTTGATACTGATGGGGCTGTCTTCCATGAGGATTTTATTGCCCTGTGCGGATCCGGCAGTGACATTTGTAATATTCCCGTTATCATCCACCGTGAACTTGATATCCGCGCTGTAACCATATCCGTCGGGTGCAAGCTCCTCGGACAGTCTGTATGTTCCGCCAAGCTGCAGATATTCTCCTATCTGCCATACTTCGTTTTCACCGGATACATGTTCGGCAAGCTTATTCCCATTGTTGTCATCATAGAGGCTCAACTTAGCTCCCTTAACCTCAGCCGCTCCGCCCAGCGTAACCTTGTCAACTTCCACATCCAGCGGATCATCCCACATGATGACCATGCTGCCGTCCAATGCGTTCGTTTGGTCAGAGATAATAGTGATATTCCCATTTCCCTCAAGTTTGAATGTAATAGGATTCGCCCTTTTATAACCTATTGGCACAACAATTTCAGTCAGAGTATATTCGCCGGGTTCTAAAGTAACCTCATGGGGCTTCACTTTGCCCGTGGCGGTATCCTTCTTTGTTGTCCACGAAATAGGAGTGATAGACGCTCCATCCAAATTCTTACCGGTAATTTCCCATGTGACATCTGCAAGTTCCTCTTCACCCGTTATGGCTCTCTTGCTTATGGCCACAGAGTGGGTCTGTACATACCTGTTGTTATAGCCGACTATCAGCGTGTCGCCTTCCTCGATCGCCTGCTTGGATGTTATGTATACGCTTTCGGATGCAGTATCTTCCTCACCGTTCACCTTATGGGTCGTCGTCATCACATAACCGTCGACGGATTCGTATTTCTCCGCAACGATATAAGTTCCGACCGGCACCTGCATCTCAAACTCATATACTTTCTTTTCTTCATTCCACGTCAGCGAAGAACCTGAGACGGGGGACCCTTCAATTTCTTCTTTCCTTTCATCCGAGCCCCCTCCCGGATTAATCACCTTATAAATATGGAACTTCAGCTTCCCTGCCACATTATCATTCCAGTTGAGTGCAGACCCGACGAACGTAAGACTCTTCGTCAGCTTGATTGTACCCATTTTGTACTGATAATCATTGTTAAAAATAACGGTATGGTTTGCTTCGCTTTTTGTAAAGTCAATATTTCCAGTCTCAAAATATCTATTATTGGGAGTTGAATCTTTCTGCTCCGAACCGCTGTCAATCGTGTAGCTGACCTCGAGTTTCATGTCGTCCGGAGTGGTTATTTCGTCCGGAGTATTTCCTCCATAAATCTCCGTCACTTTGTATGTGCCAAGAGGCAGATTGTTCAGCTCCAGCACATATCTGCCGTTTTCCTTCTTAAAATTCTCTGCAATTGTGAACGTTTCGTCATACGGATCGCCCTCACCGGATATTTTCTGCACGCGGAATTTCAAGGCGCCGTTTATCTGTTCAAGGGTCAACTCACCGCTTACAGTCTTGTAGATCACCAAACTGGCAGTCACTTCATCTTCCTTTTCATCATACATCAGATAAGCGCCATCTTTTTGCTCAGGGTTACCGGACACTGTGACGCTACCGTCCTCTTCCACCGTGAAAGAAATATTTTTAGCCTGCTTATAGCCGGTAGGAACTCCTGTTTCGACAAAAACGTACTCTGTACCCGGCTGCAGTTTATTTCCAAATTCATGAGGCTCACTGCTGTTGTCAAAAGTAAAGGTATCAACCGCTTTTGCGTTCGGCAATGGTTTGCCGTCCTGGTCTATGTCAGTTTTCTTGTAAACACTGATAACAGCCTGACCATTTATTGCGTTCTTCTGCAAATCCACCTTGCTCAGCTTGATGCTGATGACCTTATCCTCCATGAGGATTCTGTTGTCCGCAGTATTGTTCGTTGTGTTTTCGGTACCGACCTCAGTGTCGTTCGTTGTGCCTTCGGTACCGGCCGTACTGCCGCCGACATATTTGACATCGTAGATTTCACCGCTATCACGAACCTTGAACTCAATCTTCTTACTGTAGCCATAGCCGCCGTTCTCAGGCACCTTGGTCTCCACAAGCACATAGGTACTCCCATCACCGACATACAGGTACCGTCCGATTTGTTCATACTTCCCCGCTTCAGATGTCCATTGATGAAGCGGTTCCGTATCCTGATGCGGATTGTAGTCATCATCCAAATCCTTCTTGTCATAGAGAGTCAGCTCGGCTTCCGCAACATCAATTGTACCTCCTTCAGCATCGGCAGTCTTTCTGACTTCCACATCCAGAGGTTCATCCTTCATGACAACCGTATTGGCACCGTACTTGTTTTCTATGTCAGAGCCACCTTGCGTGATCGTGATCTCACCGTTATTCCCTACGGTGAACTCAATTGGATCCGTCGCTTTCTTATAGCCCCGGGGAGCCTTTGTCTCTGTTAATGTGTAGTTGCCGGGCTTCAACTCGATTTCTTCGGGCTCATTCCCGGAAGTCCAAGATTTAGCATTGGTGCCCAAAGTATCGCCGCTGAGACTAAATTCTGCCCCCTCAATCTCGTCCGTACCGGTAAGAGATCTTTTGCTGACCTTGACAGGGAAAGTTCCCGTATAATTATAGGTATTGGTATAGACAACGGTCACAACTTCATCAGCGGTCTGAATATTGATCTCTTCAATCGTACCGGTACTGCCCTGTGTCGTACCGTTTTCCGTCTCAATGACATATGTAGTTACCACTTCAAAATCCGGTATGGTTGATTTAGTCTCCACCACCCGATATGTGCCGGGTTCAACCGAAATTATATCGGACACATACCTGATAGTGCCATCCGACTCATCGATATGAAGATCCGCCCCCGTAAGGGTCTGGACGGTCTGGAAGATTTCGCCCTGTTTCTTTTTGATTACAAAACTCAGACTGTCCTTTATTTCATCCCAAGTGAGCTTATTGGTATCCGATTCCTCCCATATCTTCGCAATTTTAATTTGGGCGGATTTAATCTTCGTGTTTTCATATTCCAGTGTATCGCCCGATTTGAAATCTTGGATATTGTACTCTTGTATAATGGCAGGATCAATGCTTGCTGTACCGTCTACCACAAAATAATACGGCGACCCGAGGGAAAAACCTTCATCCGCCTTGGTTTCCACAAGGGCCAGGATCTGATTTACGGGAAGATCATCGATCTCAATCATACCTTCCCCCTTACTGTTTCCCTCCGTAATTCTGATATTCTCCCTGATGACTGCAGAACCGTCCGTATCATCCTTCACCAGTTTCCCGTTATCAATTCTCATCTTCCAGACTTCAAATACGGAGCCGTTCAAAGCTATCTTATCATCTCCGTTTGTCCAAAATTTATAGAGTGTGATAGAGCCGACCTTGGAATCTACCCAACCATTGGGTTTAAAGGTGTCGCCGGTAAATTGATATCCGCCCTTTGACTGTTCGGAAGTATTACCCAGCAGTACAAACTCATTTCCTGCATTAGTTTCGTCCAATGTTTCTACATGCTCAAAATCCACATATGCATAGTATACAATACGCAGATGTTTTCCGTCGGGCAATTTGGTAAATGTCAGTGTGTGTTTGTCCTCACTGATCTCATAGGAATATTCGCCGGCATCCAACTTCTCTTCCCCATCCCAATTATTTGGACCGTAAACTTCATAGACCTCAACCGTATGCTTGTCGTCATCCACAAAGGTCAACGCTGAACCCAATTTGTCCACCGCCGTGAGAGGATCCACGCCAAGAGTAATGCCTCCCCTGTTTACATGCACCGTGTATTTGGCATAGGGAGCCAACGCTTGGGTATATTCTCCTGTCTTATCGACCATCTGTGCCGGCGTCAGTTCATTTTCGACAGTGTCACCACCGATAGGATCTCCGTCATAGGTTCCGGAAGCATTGTTCTCAAATTTGACAGATTTACCTTCCGCGAGGAATGCTTCCTGATCCTCCACCGCGGCGGTAAATTTCACCACCAAATAATAACCGTCCGGCCCACCCTCCGGGTAACCCTTAATCTGTTTGATCAAATTTTCTGTGGCTGTAATCTCCACGGTCAGCTCTTGCTCTTCCTCATTCAGAGCGGGTTTATATTTCATATCGCTGTTCGATACCCGAACATTGTTCCACTGGTCGGTGAGCTGCACGGTAATCGATTTTTCGTCCACGCTCAGCCCCGTTGGAATCTTATCCGTTATAATAAATTTCTTGCCGGGTTCCGTTATCTCCAAAACCGGAAGCAACACTTTTATCGTATATTCAATCGCATTTTTATCCTCTAATTCCGTGCCTTCTTTGCTAAGGAGATTTTCCTTATCATGGAAAGTCGCCCTGCTATCGTCAGACCACTCGCTGCCGGTATTCGGATCCTTATAGCTCACTTTGGCGCCGTTGCCGTACTCCTTGATACCGTCCTTATTGACGGTGTCCTCCGTGATCAAAGTCTGGACCTGTATCGTGATAGTACCTTTTGCCTCTGCGATCTCCCGAATATAATCATATTCACCTTCATCACCACTTTTAAATACAATGGAATTAATGTAACAATATCTTCCCCCATCAGCTCCAAATCTCACGCTTTCAATAATGTCTTTTCCATCAGGTGTAATTATTCCTGTACCGTCATCTGCCGCCCCGTCAACAACAAGCACCTTATTATGACCAAGCGAGTCGGTCAGATAAATCTTCGTAAGCAGCGTCTGATTTCCCGGATTATTATTGTAATGCCTGGCATCATCTGTGATGATGAAATCCGTAACTCCCTCGGGAATATCGGAAACCTGTATCTCCCAGGTCAAGAGTATTCCTTTTTCCGGAGAATTTACCTTTTCATGATCAACTAAAGTCTTTACAATGGAGGCACCGTTAGACTTAATGGTATAATATCCCTCTTTTTCATACTTATCATTTATATCCTTGAACTCCACTTGGATCTTGTTGCTGACCCGCTCGCCTGCAAGACTGTTAAATACATCCTCCGTAACTTCCAGCTCATACTCATAGGTATACACGCCATTACCCTCGTCAGTAAACTTACTAAGATCCAACTTTTCCTGAGCGGGTTTTACAAACTTATCCCCGGGGATATCTATAACTTGATCTATATAGGACTGCAAGTCCGTTATGTCCTCATCGTAAAGATCATTCAGCTTGATGGTAATCTTCCATTTGACATAGCCTTTCCCATCGCGTACTTCGTATCCCACGCCCTCCTTGTTGATCTCAGGCCTGTCGACTGTAACCCGAGCATACCCCGTTCCGGTATCCTTCCGCTCTTCCGAGCGATTGGAGGTGTACTGACCCGAAACCGTATTATCGTAACCCCATACATCCTGATCGAAAATGTGGTCGCTTACCTCCATAGTATAGTATATGTCGATAGACTCGCCCTTATATAAATTATCTATGGCTTTAATAGCCGCAAAAGCCTCATCCAAAGAATTATAGGTATGTTCCTCCGGAGAAGCTGCGCCGGCACGATTGATTGCAATCTTAACATCGTCGGGGTTTGTCAGACTGCCCGGAACACTTGGGATATCTTGTAAATCAATATTATGAACCGTACCGTTCTCGGCCTTGACCGTGACCTTATAGGTCTGATAATATTTCATCTCCCCGTTTACAATTTCAGCATTCAAATCGCCTGACAAACTTTTATTTACACTGACTGAACTTTCCTTGTCTGTCAGATAATAATCTGTCAATACAGATTTGTCGCCAATTCCAACTTCTTTTTTGGTTCCATCGTTTTTGACATTTTCATCCTTCTCGATTTCACCTTCAAAAGTGAGACCGCCATGCCGCCCCTTCCTATTTTGATAGAACTCCTCATTGTCGATGACAATGTGTATTTTACCATCTTTCAAATAATATTTTCCCACTACTTCCCCGTTATACCACAGAGATTCCCCCGGATTCTCCGAAATATCAGAAAGCACAATCCCTTTGAGGTCCAAACTACTGACATCTATCACAAACTCCTGTGGTGTAAATTTTGTACCTTCAGGAAGAACCTTGTTATCATCCAGATCCCAGTTCAAAGTTATCTTGATCTTTGCGCCGGAGTATACAGAGTCGCCATCTTTGAGTGGCTCACCGTTCATTTCTATCTCGGAAGCAGTGATCGTGAACCCATCCCCCGTCCCTGCATCTGTCTGTTCCTGAGCATCGAACGTCATTATTAATTCATCTTCCGTCTCGGTATCTGCCTGATCCTGAGAGTCGAAAGTGTTCGTGAATTCATCTTCCGTCTCAGTTTCTGTCTGATCCTGAGAGTCGAAAGTGTTCGTTGATTCGTCTTCCGCCTCAGTTTCTGTCTGATCCTGAGAATCGGAAGTGTCCGTTAATTCGTCCTCTGTCTCAGCATCTGTCTGATCCTGGTAATCGGGAGAGATTATAACCCCATCTTCTGTCCCAGCATCTGTCTGAGCCTGAGAATCACTTGTATTTACCTCTTCATCCGCACGCACGCTAAAATGAAAATCCGAAAAAGCACTGCCCGTTATAAGCAGTGCCAGCATGAACGCTAACCCTCTTCTCAACTCTTTCTTCGTAATACCCTCTCCTTTAACAAAAAACCTAAAGCCCCAATTCGACAAATGTGCTTTATTGTTGATTTTACTGCCAAAGTGCTACAACTACATTATACTGAATTCTATTGAATTAATCAACAATTCTCTGGGTTGCTCCGGCCTATTTATTCATGGATTTCCCTGATTCTTTATCGCTCTTCTTCATGACTTCCCGATAAAAGTCACTACGAGAAGTTATTCACAGTATCTTTCAATCCCTCTGCCGACCGGAATGAAATATCTGCTTTGTCCTGCACCAATTCTGAATTTTCCTGAAGTTCCCGAAGATTTGTATTGGCATTGGTAACTCTGTTAAAAATATCTTGCTGATTGTCAGAAATCGTGCCAATCGCGTTCGTCACGGAATTGATGGACACCTGCACATCTTCGGCCTTCTTGCCAAGCTCATGACTGCTCGCCGCATAATACTCGACAGTTTCTTTATAATTGTTGGCAAGTTTCTCGAATTTTTCGTAGTCAGGGATAACCTTTTCATCCAGGAAACGCAAGATATCCTCACTCTCTTGTGATAAGACATTCACGCTTTGGAGAACCTGCTGCGTAAGAGTTCTCACTTTCTCAATCTGTTTGCTGGTATCCGCGGAAAGGCCGTTGATTTCCCCTGCTACTACCGCGAACCCTCTTCCTGCTTCTCCCGCACGGGCGGATTCAATGGAAGCATTCAGCGCTAAAAGGTTCGTCTGGGATGCAATCTGCTGAATTGCCTCTGCCACATCCGAAATCTGTGTAATAATCTGTACGTCCTGAATTGCTTTCGTCAGGTTGTCGTGGCTTTCGTTGATCTTCTTCACAGCGCTTTCCTTTACCTCGGTCACTTCGGAAATAATTCCTCTTAGATCTGTTTCCGTCTCTCCCGCTCTGTCCATCATTTGATTCGTCTGCGCCGAAAGTGTATCTACCGTCTGTACGACTTCCTCACAGGAAGAAGAAATCTGCAGGACAGAGTCTGTCTGCATGTCTGATTTCGCCACAACATTGTCCATCATATCGGATATTTGGGCAATCGTCTCTGCCATATTCTGCACCAGATTCGTGATTTCTCCGGTTTCGTCACTGATGACAACCGATTTATCCTTTGTCTCCATGACAATTCTTAAGAATTTTTCCTGAAGCTCATTGATCATAACTTTGATTTCCGATGCCTCATCCTCATAGACCGAATTCCCTTCTCCCATGATATTCTTGTTGACAAATTCTTTCATCTCATTCATGGGCGTCAACTGTTTCTTTAATACCGCACTTACAAAGATGACACTTGCCGCAAGCAAAACCACTCCGACAACGATCGGTAATATCAAAGCCTTTTTCACCTGTGCAGACACAGATGATTTTGCGAGTGTGACACTCAAATTCCAGCCCGTTGCCGGAACTGTTGCCGTTGCAAGATATCTAACCGTATTATCGTAATCGGTAAATTCCGTAATATGTGTGGAGGACTGATTAATATTTTGGGTCACATCGGATATGTTAGTGCTGCTCTCATCCTTTATCAAATAGTCAGTGTTAGGATGTGTCACAATCATCCCATCCTGTGTTGTCATAAATGCCGTGTTATTGTCCGTCGTTAAGGAATTGACTTTATTTAAAATGGTATCGATATTGATGTCAAACATAAGGACACATTGGTGTCCCTGTATCTTAACCGGTGTGGAAACCGACACAACAACACTTCCTGTAATGGCATCGATATATGGATCCGTGTACGCGCAGTTTCCCTCTCCTGCTTCCAGAGCACCCGAAAACCAGATACGCTCTGTAGGATCTATGGGGATATCATACCCGCCGCTGGTCCATGCAGCTCCGGACTGCTCTGCCTGTATCTCCTCGATATAATGTATGTAATCATGGTCATAACATATGTAATATTCCATGGCAATCTCATTATTGCCGATATTTTGTGCAAGATACTCCACAATCTGCTCCGGCTTATCATATTCCATATTGGCAATCTGCGTTGCCATCGTGAGCATGATATCACTCTGTCCGCCAAGCCAAGAATTGATAAACTCTGCGTTATCGTTCGCCTTCGTCTTAAGCGCATCACCCGAACTGTTTATGATACTGTTCATGTACGGTATGCTGAGTAGCAACATAACAAGCAATATCGCAGCAGCCGTAAAAAGAGTCACCGTAAGCCGTACCTTATTTTGAATTTTTCCAAAGAAACCTTTTTTGTACATTTCTTGTCATCCTCCGATTGTAAAGTTAGTTATGCACATCATTTTTTTATTGTAACACGGATGTAACAATATGAAAAGCAGGAGCCACAGCTCGTATTCTATGATATAATATGATTATGAAAAGAAATCCGATCAAACAATTTATAGTATCATTTATTCCAAAGCATGTGGGCAACAGCGTTGTCCTGAAAATATATCAACTATTGGCGCTGATCCCTGTGTCCCCAAAAATCAGGAAGAAAAATCACGATCACAATACAATATGGTTAAAAGATGCCAAGTGGGATTTTCTGACCGTTCCTTCTGCCTATATCGAAAATCAGAATGAGTGGGAAGAAGTCCTGTACGGGTGGGGATCTCATCACAACATGAAGTATTCAGGCTGTGAAATCATCGCCACCTTCAATGTGTTAAAAGCGTTGGGAAAAGCCGATTCGCCGGATTTTATGGCAGAGCTGATCGGCGAGTATGAAGCGTACGGTGCCGCTTTGTGGGGCGAGTTTGGCGTATCGCCGTTAGCTGTTTGTGCCTACTTGAAAAGGCAAGGATGTTCGGTTATAACCGCCAGGAAAGACGACGATGAATCTTTAAATACGGCTGACGACCGATGCAGGGTTTTCATTGCAACCGTGTATAACGATGCAAAAGATATTACCGCACAGATCCATACCGTATGCATTACGAAAGAAGAAAGCGGATATATTCTTCACAACGCATATTGCATGGATCAGAACGGGGCTTATGCGGCAAGCATCCCTTATGCCACCCTGAAAGAGGCTCTTGCCCACATATCAGGACAAGAGCCCAAATTGATCTGTCTGATCGGGATAGATAGTGATAATACAGACAAATCCAATAACAGATGAAAGTTCTCTCAATTCGATTAAGTAGTAGAAATTAGTCTCCTATAGAAATTAATCCTACATTTTTTGATATTGCTTCTCGAGCAAATTTTACTAAATTCCCCACCATTAGATTGCCTTCATCCGGTTCTTCAAAATTTTGAAGTAACGATCCATCTAAAATGTAATTACATATTTCTATTATTTGAGATAAATCATTGGCAGGAACAACAACATCTTCATAAGGATTTATCTCATACAATTTACTCATATCAAATGAAACTTGTTTACTCAGCTTATAGATAAAATCGATTAACTCATCACTAAATTTTACATTATCACCTTGTATATCAATCTTATCTATTGAATTGCCAATATAAAAATTCATTAAAACATCCTCCTATCCTCTGGGAAATGCAGTAATTACATTCCCTGACCCATCAATAACTACTTTTAAAGTATATAAATCTGCAACTGTACCATCTGTCCTAGTTTCTTTACCTATCGATACGACAAATGTTTTCTCAAAAATATAGCCATCTCTGCCAAAGGTATTAGGTATCACTTTAGAACTACTATCTTTCAATGTCTGATCAATGCCACCTTTAATATCAAAATTTTCCTCGAAACGTGATTTATCCTTGTATTTAGAACTAGGTCCATGTCTATCAAGTATATGGCCTTTGTATGTTTGGTCACTCAAAGTATACCTGCTTGCCAAGGCACGTATTTCACTTTCATTAAATCCCGAACCACTCCCTTTTTTCCCGCACCTCTGAACAACATTATTCCTCATCCGCTGAATAATTGCAACTCTTTTTCCTGCGCTGCTCTCACTCGCGTTGTAATCACGTACGACACCCGTACTCCGCGCCTCACCGCCGGGATGCATTTCATGGGTATATGCCAATGCACCTAAACGCGCTCTTAACTGTGTTGGGATTACCGCGCGGTCTTTTCTCCTGACAGAATGATCTGTACTCCGTGTGGCGGTACTTGCGCTTTTTTTATCCCTTCTCATTGCGAATCTCGACATACTTAACTCCTCCTTTTTGGATGTTCTGAAGCCAAGTATATTGGGGCGTAATAATCAAAAGTATAAACAAACAGACATCATCGGAAAATTTACCAAAAATTAATTTTTACGATTCTTATGCAATTTCGATTTACGCTTACGCGGACAGGGTATGTAATGACTGCACGGCCTGCACGATGCGTACAGCAAGTAATCTAATATCCTCATTTTTAACACCACCTTTCAAGCTCCAAGATACCGCAGCAGCAGCATTGTCATATCCTGTTTTGCAGGCTCTCCGTCCAGAAAATCTTCTACATCCCGGGTCATGGCTCCCAACATATCCGAAAGTTCATAAACTTCTCCCAGAATCTGATTCAGACGCATATGCATATGCTCATAGCTGTACTGTACCTGTTCCCTGTTTTCCGCTTCACTCAATCCCTTTGTATAAATGAACAGCATATCTCCCTGCACTAACTGTACCGACTGTTGTCTGTACGGTACTCCGGCCATACTTCCCAGTACAAAGCAGTCTCGTGCGGGCAGCGGTTCAAATGCTCCCCCGGCATGTTTTAGAAGCGGGGCAACATGTCCCGCATTCACATAGGTAAATATACCGTTTGTCAGATCCAAAATACCCAGAAATGCCGTTGCGGTCATTCCTTCATTACTCTCGCTGAGCTGATTGTTTGCCTCGCCAAAAACCTTTTGGGGGTCGAACTTAAGCTTTGCATAATTTTTGATCAGTGTCTGCGTGATCACGGTCAAAAGCGCTGCGGGAACTCCGACACCGTTGATGTCACCGACAACCACCGCCAGATGGTTCTGATCTATAAGGAAGAAATCATAGAAATCTCCCGTCACTTCTTCAGCACTTATAAGCTTTGCATAAATATCAAATTCCGTTCTTTCCGGAAATGCCGGAAAGACATTGGGGAGCATACTGGATTTAATGTCAGATGCCACATTCAGTTCTGCGGAAATACGCTCTCTGTCCGCCGCATCTTCCTGCAGATTCCTCATATACACCACCAATCTTGAAGTCATTTCTTTTAGGTTCTCACCCAATATCTGAATTTCATCTCCGGTAAAGACCTTGGGATCTTGAAACACCAGTAAGGAGGGGTCAGTCTCCCGGTTACTCTGCTGCACAAAATCCTCCGTACTCTGAGACATCCGGATTACGGGAGACACCACGCTTTTGTTCACCAGGCGCAACAGTATTAACAGAAAGATTGCTCCTACCAACAACGTGCCGCACAACACAAACAGGATATACTGATTAATATCCTGATAAATCTCATTCATGGAAATATCCGCGCAGATTAGCGCTATACTCCGATTGTCCCGGTTTCTTAAAGGGTACATTCCCGTCAACATATAACCGTATTTTTCGGTATTGTTGGCATAGTAAGTCACCCCGCCTTCTCCTACCATAACCTCCATAAACTTTTCCGCCATGCCGCTGTCAAAGTCATCATCCGACAAATCTCCCAGAGTACTGATGTCCCTGTCAGTTTCCTCCTGTTCCTCGGTTACTGCACTCCAGACATATTTAGCATTGTCACGTTCCCCCGTATTCAGAGGTTGTATCACGTAAAGATATTCCACGTCGGACTGGGCCTTGATGCTATTTAGCTGCGCTTGCGTCCGCATATAGTTTTCCGTCCTATTTCCGGTTTCCATGCACTGCTCCATAACTGCGTTGTCAATATGGCTGCCGGCTATCTTTATGATTGTCTCCGCATATTGTTCGTACATCTCTCGTATATTTACATAATATGTATAGATTCCCAACATTCCCAGCGTAATACTCAAGACAAGTACAAAGATACCGCATATAGCAGTCATCTTGCGCCCAAGTTTCTTCCTCTTCTTCATACCGCATCATTTCCTTTCCGTCTTCCTTTTCTTATTCCGAAACAACAACGCCTTTATACCGTTTATAAATCCAACACTCAAACTGTCAATAAATGTCCAGATAATGCGGTTCATCTTTCCCTGAATCCTCGTCCGCAATACGCCCGTTGCAGAGATACAGGTATTCCTTTGCTGCGCCATCCATGCGGTTGGCTTTCAATACTTCTATAAAATGCTGTCTTGCATCCTGATAATTTTTATTTTGAAAAAGCGCCACGCCCTGTTCAAACAACAGTCTGGTCTTGCGTTTTCCATTCTTAGCCGCCGGCTCGTCCCCGTCGTATACATCGTAGAGTTCTTCATCCACTCCGACTGCCTTCAGATAGATATTGCCCAGATACCGACTGCTATAGTTCTTATCAAAATCGGGAATCTGTCGTCTCAAACTCCCTGTTACCAGTATTCCGGCCCGGTATCGAACTGCCAGCTCCTGCAGAAATTCCGCAAGTCCCGTGGTCTCCGAAATCGTCAGAATTCCAAAACGTTTCTCATGTCCCACGATTCCCACCATAACTTCGCCATATGTAAGCCCGATAGAATATGGTTCCCGAACGCCCGCCTGATTTAATGCCTCACACACAGAGACTGCCGCACGCAAGGCCCTCTCAGGATCGTGCAGGAAGAAAGCCGACAATCCGGCATCCACATATTCTTTGATTTCACCCTCCTGATATAGGATACAGGGAACTACAAGACTCAATATTCCGTTCACAAAGCTGAACACTTCTTCTGCATTCTGTTTGCGGACTTTATCGGCAAAGCCGGGGATGTTATAGAACAGGACTGCTGCCCGCATACTTTTTTCTTCTCCTATTCTCATGTTTTCCGGCTCACCTTTTTGAAACAGCATTAAGAGTTTGTCCGGGAGAAGCTGCCCGTAAATACGCTCTCTCCTTCCTGCCATTTCTTCTCTTCTCCGGCTCTCTTCCAACAATTCTGATGTTTTAAGATGTTGACACCGCTCCAGAAGATAGCATCCTGCTGCCACTACTGTCAAAACCACTGATATCCATTCTAATTTAAAGATCATCCTTCTTACTCTCCCCAATTATTTCACTTGTACATCCGTTGTACCGGGATTCTGTATCTGAATCACGCCCCCGTATGCACACATGCATTGGCTGCTGTTATTCAGGCACGGTTTTCCGCCCACCGTTACGGTAGGACTCCCCGGTGCCCAAGGAGCTGTGGTAACAGGAATACACGGCATCGGAGTCAGCACTCCCAGCGCTGCGGCCGTAGCCGATGCTACGGTGGGATTGGCCAATGAACTGCACATCCCAAAGGGGAGAATATTGACCATAGGAACCTGATCCATGATACAGGCTATAGGCATCTTGCTCGTTACACGTGCTGCCGGAAGAACCGTCAGAGTGGAAGGTGCCATTCCGAAACTGCACATGAGCGTTGCACCGCCAAACACTCCAAAGCCCATCTAAATCTCCTCCTTCCATATATCCTCTGTAATTCTATTTTCTTTGCCGGCCAGTATGGTAATCTCACAGGTCTTCTCTTCTTTACCTGCCCTTATTAAGTAACCGATACCAACCTCTTCCCCTGTTAACCCGCTTATGGGAAGACGGAATTCTCCGTTCTCTCCTCCGGCGATTTCATACACCGGGTATACACCGGTGCCAATCTTTTGGTAAGTTTTTGAAAGCGGACGTTCCGGAATACAAATATTACCTTTTTGGTCAGTAATTTTGAAGAATTCATGATTCTTCTCCTTATCCCGGATGCACATAGTCTTGCCCACCAGAAACATCTCGAACGGTTGGAATAACGACAAGCATTCCCCCTGCATATCGGGATCATAATCACACAAAAGTTTACAGCTTCTCTTCTGTCCGAAAGTAACCAGCTTAACCACCCCGCCTTCGGGCAAGTTTCCGCTGATAATCGTAGTTCCTTTAGGAAAAGGATAGGCGGACCCCGGAAGCATCCTCACCGGATAGACTTTTGGTTTTTCACGCCCTATGGGCAGTCTTAGAGTCTGTCTTTGATAAAGCGGTCCCTCCAGACATATTTCCGCTTCGCTGCCGGATAGATTGCAGAAGACATGATAACCGTCCTCTTTTCGGATGGAAGGCATGTTCTCTTCCGTAAGGTACACGCGAAGCGAAGAACCCGCAATGATTCTGCCCGTGAAATCATCTATCGGGAGCAGAACCAGCGATACTTTTCTCTTTAGCCCTATTGTCATATACCGCACTGTAACCGCCTCCTCCTATGACCGATTTCTCCGGAAAAATTTAACGAAAGGATTCATCGTATCGTTCCTTTGAAATTCCACATCGTCCCTCTGAAATTCCATTTCCTGCACACGCTTCACACTCTTCGTTTTCGCAGATTCTAAAGCCACGGGATCCATGCGATAGAACAAGGAGGGCTTGACCGCCAAATTAGGAAAGGCCCACAACTTTGTTTTTTCATCCGCATCAACGCTGAGCATTTCTATTCTTACCTGTTCTTCTCCGCCACCCATACCGAATTCCATGGTATCCAGATTCAATATGGGATAATCACGAAATACCTGGACAACTTTGCCCAAGATTCTCTGTTCCTCCTCGGAACGGAATTTGACATCTCCGGCAGAAAACACAGTAACCATATAGGACAGTGTCAGATAAACAGGAGGAAACTTTTGTCTTTCCGCTCCGTCCGATATCATTCCGCTCACTCTGTATGTTGTACTTTCACTCACATCATACAGATGAACACAAAGGGTCATATCTCCCCTATCAGCCGGTGATGCCAAACCAATGTCAGCACCGTTTCGGATAAGATCCGGCACTAATTCTTTGCGCAGAAGCCGCACCAGTGCATTTCCCGCTTCCGCTATAATTGCGTAACCGCTCACCCTAACTCACCCTCTTCCTGCTGTGGATAGTTCTCTTCCTGCGGGTAGTCTTCTTCCTTCATGTAGTCCTCTTCCTGCTGTGGGCAGTCCTCCTCCTGCGGGTAAGCCTCCTGTGGGTAGTCAGATTCCGTCAGGGGCTGATTATCGTAGAATACTCCGTCAAAGACTACTGTTCCGGTAGCCAAGTCGTACAGCATACCCCGCCCATTGTACGCACCCAGAAGAAATTCTCCCTCATAGACCAGTATTCCTAAATCATAAATTTTTCCCTGACCGTCAAATTGACCTTCTCTAAAACCACCTTCGTAAATCAGATATCCCTCTATGGGGTCATACAGCTTTCCCGTCCCGTCATAAAGGCTTTGATAAAAACTGCCCTCATACAACAGACCGCCGGTCTCCTCATCATACAGTCTGCCTTCTCCGGCATATCTACCATGATCGAACATACCGTCATAGAGGAGAATACCCGTGTTTCTCTGATACATCTTACCGCTGCCATGATAATTTCCTTTCGCAAAGCCGCCCTCGTATATCAGTATCCCTTCCGAGAAAAACCTCCCCTGACCATCGTACATTCCGTCAACTATGCTGCCCTGATAGCGCAGATTTCCCTGCTTGTCATAGAAAGAACCGCTTCCCGATGTCAAGAGCCCCCTATGGAAAGTGCCTTGACGAACTGTCTGTCCGTTATTGTATAGGATTCCCTCTCCCTCATACCTGTCTCGCAGGAAGTTTCCTGCATAGAGAAGTTCCCCGCTCTTATCAAACTCTCTCCCATTACCCGATTTCTTCCCTTGCAAAAACTCGCCTTGATAAGAAATCACTCCGTTTTTGTAAAATAATACTCCCGTTCCCTCATACAGTCCTTTCGCAAACTGTCCTGCATAAGAACTCACTCCGCTCTCGTAAAACAGTACTCCGGTTCCCTCATACAATCCTTTGCTAAACTCTCCATCATAGATTACCGTTCCGGCTTCGCTGTACAGCCTCCCCGTCCCTTCAAATTGATCTTTTGCAAACTCGCCCTGATAAAGCAAATTCCCCTCCGGATCATAGAGTGTACCCTGTCCGTCCATTTCCCCTTCCAGCAGCGTACCGACATAGATGACATTGTCCGCTTCCAAATCACCCACCAGTCTCACTTGACCGGTATACCCTTCCACGTCCTGCGAACCCATGACCATAGTTGGCACTGTATCTTGCTTTTGCGCCTCCGATCGGGCTTGCAGCCAAGGATATACGAACCGGACAAAGAGAAGCGGCAGCAAGAGAATGAAAAGTGTCAGAACAAGCACCAGTTTCTTAGCTATGTACCTTTTTCCAAATCTAAAGTATCCTTTCAAAGAGCCCGGTCTTCCTACGATTTTGCTTAATCTTTCCCACAATCGCTGCAGACATGATTTGGGAAGTCTCCCGCTCTCTTTATTACACAACGCTTCGTATACCGGCATAAAATCCTGATACATCTGCAGATAGTCCGATATCTCTCCGCCCTCAAGTGAGAGAAGATATTCATTTAAAGGCGGATACCACTCCCTTTTTCGTTCCAGTGCAAATAAATAGTCTATTACTTGTGCCAATTGTTCGCACACTGTCTCCATTGTGCAGTTGTCAAAAATGCCCGACTCATCCAGATGATAATTCCAATCCACATCCAGATTGTCCGCCACCGTAATCATTCCCGGAGACAGGGAGTTTCGCATAAAATACGGATGAGGACTACGCAGCAGCATCTGTTCCAGCAACCTGCGGACAATCTCAGCTCTTTCCTTTACGGTGTAAGTCTCCCTTCCCAACTTGTCTTCCAGCTTTTTTTCTCCGCTGTATCCAAAAAGTGCATAAAAGACTCCGTCCGACTGAAAGCACTCTTTGTAATCCGAGAATTTTGTTCCCTTGATCCGGTCCTCCAAAAACAGCGTAAATCTCTCTGCCAGAGCGGCATCCGTAACTCTGACCAACAGATACATTTCCTGTAATTTCTGCTCTATGCAGAGAAATTCCGCCATTCTGTCTGTACTGTTTATCTGACGTATGACTTCGTAGCAGTTGTTCCATCTTTGAATAATCATGGGTTCACACTCTTTTCTCTCACAATGACAAAGACGGATGCCTTTATCTCAGAATGAGCTGTACTAACGGCTGTCACTTCATAAACTCCCGCCGTATTGGGTGCCGTATACATTCCGTTTGCATCTATGCTGCCGCCGTGCTCCTGCACCTGCCACACCACGCCGGTGTCATTCATATTACTGCACACTGCCTCCAGAAAATAACTCTCTCTGGTGTTCAAATTCAACACATTGGGACGTATAGTAATCCTGGGTTCCTTCTTCTCTTCCATCAGCTCTTTGCGGTCACGGATGGCCGTCCAGTGAACTTTGATTTTATCCTGTGAAACAGCCCCCAGAGCCTGCACGCCGATTACAAAGACGCCTCTTTGATAATCCGCTCTGGCCACCAGTTCTACTTTAGGCTGATTGCTCCGAAAGATTCCGCCTGCACCGAAATATTCTTCCTGTGAAGATTCTCCCTCTATGCTGAGAACGATCGTGATACGCCCTATACCCAGACCGTGGGAGATTTCCCTGCTGAACACTCTTTTTCTTTTGGCGGAGCCCATCTTCAGTTCTATCTCCTCCACACCTTCCGCCATATTAATACCGTAAGCATCCCTGCGGCCGTCCAAACCGATCTCTCCCCTGCCGCTTGCGAGCATGTTCCGCCCGCTTCCATCCTGTTCGAGCATTCTGAGCATCGCTTCCTCCAAAAAGTTTACTGCGGCATACTGATGAAACGGCATCTTCTCAATCTCATTGATCACAACTACATCGCCGGCTCTCAAAAGGGTAATTTTTGCAAGGTAAATATTCTGGCTGTTTGTTTTTAAAATCTGCCCCATACCATTTTCATGGAAATAGCGGCGCACTTCTTCTCTCACATTTTCGGTGCCGATTTGGAGAACGGTCTGTCCCTCGGCCCTCTCTATCGTCTGATTCTGACCTATTCTCAACTTAAAGCTGTCCGGTACCAGTGTGATGCTTGCCTGGGCATCCTTTATGCTCGGCACATCCAACAGGTAGGAAATCGAATAACGCCCTGCCTTTTCAAACAGCAGCTCATCAAAGGACACCGTCAGATGTGACCTTCCTTCATAAGTCAGGCATTGCAGTTCCAGTTCATAGGAAAAAGCAAAATGCTCCTGCTGCCCCATATTTTCCACTTCAATCTTAAGCATGAAGCTATCACCGCCGCACACAAACCGGGGCATACTCTGCCATATCCGGATTCCTTTGTCCCAGTAGATCTGCTTCGTAGTCTCATATAAACTCTGATAATTCAGCCCCTCCGACTCCGGTTCATTCCGGGTCAGAAACAGGCGGTAACCTTCCCGTATTTTATTAAAAGCAGTATTTTCCTTCTGATCGCTGTGGCTTATATTATGTACTGCCTGTATTTCTTCCTCTTCATATGCCACACACAGATAGAGATATCCCGTATTGTAATTGTCCTCATAGTCGCCAAACCCCTCCAGCGTCTGCAGCCTGCGCGCCACCGGCTCGTCAATGACAAGTTCCCTTCCGGAATAATCCAGCGCCAACCCGCTCTCCACAAGAATGGTCGTATCATCTACTGCCACCACATTCATACCGGTGACTACGCCCGCTCCGTAAAGAAAGCGATTCAGCATACGTCTCTTATCGTTGCCGTACTGCTGTTCCAAGCGGAAATCATCTACGGAAAGCAGCTTACCGTAAAAATAGTTGTTTCTTTCAAAAGGAAAATACTTCGAATTTTTCATGTAAATACCATACCTTTCTATTCATCTGATATTGCCGCAAAATCCATCCTGCTGCCACTTCCCAGCGTCGCTCCTTCATACTGCCCCAGCACGCTGTTGACCCCCAGATAGGAATATCCGTCCGCAAAAATATATGGTTTCAACACCACCATACAAATTTCCATCTGCACCGGTCCTACCTGCTCCAGCATGCGAAGGAGCGCCTGATGTTCCTTGTAGGTCGGAATACATTCTTCCCTGATCAGAACGGTGACACTGTAAGGTTCATCCTTATAAAGCCTTGTATAAAGCCCGCCATAGGAATCCCGAAATGCCTCCCAATCCTGACATTCAATGACGAAGGGCAGCTCTCCGGTATACAGTTCTACAAACAGTTCAATACCTCTGGCAGTCCCTCTCGCCTCAAAAAATTCTTTTGTATGTGACAGCAGATAACGCAGCTGCCTCTCAGTCCACATATGAGGCTCCTCCACATCCATCCATGCGGCAAGCAGGTACAGCAAATCTTTGCCGGCTGCCCTCGGGGCCAGACAATTGACAAATTCCTTGATCTGCATGGAAATGTCATCATAGATAGACTGGAAGATTGCCAGGAAACGATCTAGAAAGGAATCGCTGTCCGCATCCCTTCGATATAGCTCCGGCAAATTAGCCGTCCAGCTCTCGGCCGGAAAAAATATCATAAAATTTCCTATCTCTGTCTGCCCCGTTCCCTGTGGATAAACCTCCAGCAAAAACCAAAGATAGCGCCCTGTTAAACCATGCAGCAGTATGTCCGGCGTAAGCGGAAGCTGTTTTCGTAAAAAGGGACGGCAGATTTCTTTCTTCCGGGAGAGTGAAAGCTGCTCTGATCGCAGTACTTTCTTTAAATCCAGAGTTTTATCTCCCTCCTCGAACACAAGCTCGTCGGAGGTGTACAAGGAGATTCTTACTATGGCATTCTCTGCTCCTGGTACATTGCAGGTTAGTCTGTGCCACCGATTACCGTCAGATACGCTGTCCAGAATACGGGACCAGAATGAGGCTCTTCCCATGCAGTCTTCCTTGACGGAAAGACCTGTGGAGTGATAAGCCATATATTCTCCGTACCCCCTCTCATAGTCTGAGGTCTTATTGAAAACAAAGTACTTCATGCCTTTTTCTCCTATCCCTGAACAATGCAGGAGCATCGCACATTAATCTCGTCTGCGATGCCGTTTCCCGGAAATATCAAATCCCCGTAAGAGTTCCTGCCAACCTCATTTTCCTTCGCTTCCAGCGACAGTAATCGAACCCTCGCCACACAATCCAGCCTATCGATATATCCGTATAAGCCGCTGTACGAAACCGTTCCTCCGAACTGCTTCGTATACTTCGCCATATACTCCTGCACTGCCCGCTCTACCATACCTTCAGCATTCTGATACTGAGAATGGACCACCGCCTCCACTAAAATCGACAGTGTGATATAAATCGGAGGAATTACCTTAATCCGCACTCCGAGGAGCCTCTTACTTTCCAGATGCCGCAAAATATTCCGTGTGAAGGCCAAAGTCAGTTCGGGGCGGGATTTCAGGCTGTAAGGTTCGACCACAATTCTGACGGTCTGTTCCGTGCCCTTTCCATCCTGATCGGCTCCGAAGAGTGCTTTGCAGCTCCTGATACGCAGTCCGGGTGTGGACCTCACCAACTCCTCATAATCATGTGCCGTCACCGGAATCTTAGGTCGCATAATTTCCCTGCGAACTCTGATAAGTGCCTCCTCAACCGTTTCTTCATCCCGCCCGCCGTAGGCGTCCCATCGATTGGCTACTCTAATTTCCTCCCCGTCCCAATTCCGTAAGCTTTGTATCCGCTCCGCTTTTATATTGCCTCCGCTCCCCCGGATGCGGGAGTAAGAAACTAACATCACCTGCCCCTCCGGAGCCATACCATGAATACTGTCGCCGAACAGAATCCTGCCCGTTATGCCATCCAAACAATAGTGTCGATCTTCCGGTCCCGAGCCCGCAAAATCCTCTCGTTTTTCCCATTTACGATATATTCCCGGCTGCTCCGCTTCCTCTATCAGAAGTTCCAAATCCTCGTGGAATATCCGGTCGTCATCGAAAGCAAATGACTCATTGGGGAATCCGTGTCCAATCCCCAAAACGAAATGGCGCGCATACCAGTCCTCTCTTCCATATGCCAATATCCAAAGGGCTTCTGTATGGGACAAGTCTTCCCCGCACCGATCAAGTTCGATCCGGGTCCTTCCGGTGACTGCATCCGGTTCTTTTTTTCGCACAGGAATTTCTTTATATCGCCCCTGCCGCTCTGCAAATACCTTTACCTCTCCCGCTACACAAAGATTGTGTTCTCCCCACACGATATTGTCCTGTCCGATTCTCGATGCAGGCAGCCATTTTGCAACGGTTTCTTTCTGCTGTACACGCAGGGTATTCATATCCATATAACTGACGCACGGCGCGGATTCGTACCCGCTCTCCTTAAGAAGCACCCGCAGAAAATATCCCTTTTGCTCTCCAACCCGGCGCTCCCGCATCCGACCGTTTACCTGAAATACAATCTGACCATCAAACAGAAATCCAAAAGTCTCCTCCCGAATCAGTTCTACAGGCTGATACTGTACTCCGTCCCAATAGGAAAAATGTAGTTCGGACAGTGGAATACTGTCTTTGTGTGCGGGATTGCGCGGAACCTCTCCCTGCCTGTCCACTTGTACGGTCAAAGCCACCCTCTCCCCCACAGGCAGCGGATCGGAAAGTCCGATATACAGACATGTCCCTTCCTTTGCCTCACTGCCGAAAGGATAGAACTGAAAGGGTTGTTCTAAGGTGAGCATCTCTCCATCCAAATAGCTGACTCTATCCTCCAGCCATCCGAAACAGCATGTGATTGATACTCCCGGCAGCATCTGTTTTTCTTTGGTCTCAAAGGTTACTCCGGCCGCTTCCAGCCTACACCCCTCCGAAATCAGATGGGGTGTAGAAATATCTGCCGTCACAAAACATTGTGCCGAGGTGCTGTGCCTTAACTTG
Source organism: Lachnospiraceae bacterium (assembly GCA_022510625.1). Taxonomy (GTDB): domain Bacteria; phylum Bacillota; class Clostridia; order Lachnospirales; family Lachnospiraceae; genus UBA3282. The sequence continues at coordinate 16,732 of JAFLTD010000016.1, read as the reverse complement.
GCTCCGAGAAGCTGCAGATATTTTAGTTTATGCCCCTCTCCGATATGGTCCATCTCATATTGCTGAATTTCCTTGCACCAGGCAAAAAGTTCAATCAATGTTATTCCGGGATCATGATAGTTAAAATCCGTCCACTCCGGATAGAAACTTACTATCAGATTTTTAGCCCGCTCAACCATCTCATCAAAAGACATTCGATCCAGATATATATCCGGCAGCATACTCTACCTCCCTTTCACTGCTACGATCACCTCTGCCTTGCCGCAGTACGGAAGTACAAAAGGGTGCCTGCGAATACTCTCCGGCTCCACCTCTGTTCTTCCCTTGGGACCCTTAATAAATGTCATCAAATAAATTTTGGAAATCCATGCAATCTCCGGTATCTCCTTCAGAATATGCTGAAGCTGCATAGCTTCGGGGAACTGTCCGATGTCCCATCCCGCTCCGCCAAAATGCCCATTGACAGGATCCAGAAAAGCGCGAATATTCTCCTGCCCTTTGCGGCGAACCTTAAAAATATCCTGAAAATCTTCCACCGTCACTTCAGCCCGCACACAAACCTCCACCAGCTTAGGCCCTGTGATATATAACTTGTTTCGTTCAAGGATTCCCTGATCCATTCTGGGTGCAAGATACTTTCGTATATCTTCCTGTACTGCGTGGAAAAGATGATTGTCTCCCTGTTCATTCCGAGGATAGATGACCAGCGTGACTGCACCTGCTTCCTTTTCCCCATCGCCGTTTATGCCGCCAACGCAACGCACCTTCTGCAGATCCCTGGATGCTTCCATAGCCAGCTCCTCATAATCTCTGGCTGTCACGGCCCGGTTTCCATGACGCAGCATTGCGCTGCACCGCTCTATTGATTCTTCCAAAGTCTCTGCGTCCAGTCCGCCCCATAGCGGCATCGGATTTGTGACCTTTGAAACAAAACCGACACTCCGGTTCAGCTTATTGACTTTCCCCGGTCCCACATTTCCTCTGCTTCCGCCGCCGCATTTGTAGTGTACTCTGATGCCCTCGAATATTCCGAAGGGAGGAACCCGTCCGTGAGAACCGTCCCCAAACTTAAGAACCCCTGCACTTCTGTCTACCTGACATACCCTGCTTCCTCCCGGCTGCAATTCCAGATCCGAAACCTCCTCCCAAACGCACCAATGTTCCGCTTCTTCACCGCCCTCCAATACTTCCACCAGAATTTCATCAATATTGCCGTACATCAGTTTCAGACTGCAGTCTTCCTTATAATAATCAAGCGTGAATCTTTCCGTGACCTCCCGCTCCATATGCCGGATCTCTACCACATTCATCCAGAGATTCTGCAGCAGTGGGTAAATAGGTTGTTCATTATCGTCAGAGTAGAATCCGCTTTCATCCCGCAGTCTCACCCAATACAGTTCTTGTCCGAAATGGGATGTTTTTTGAAAATCCTCCTCCCCGACAAAGGTCACCAATCCGGAATGAGATAAATGATCGGTGAGATCCGCTATATTCATCTCCCGAAATCCCCGATTGTTTTCGTATTCCCAGCGAATTGCTCCCCGCTGCCCGTCAAGGGTATTCTCCATCACCCACAACATACGCATCGGCGAACCGACAGGTGGAATCCGAAAGCCCAGATACATACATTTTTCTCTATCCGGTAATCCCGTAAAAATCCGAATTACCTGTCCCGCCTTCTGAAGTTCCCTGGCGGAAAATGCGCATTTCTCTCCGTTGTTTTCAACGCATAGTGTCCGAGGTGTCTTGCGTACCTCCCGGTAATCATAGAAAAACATCGGATTTCCCATGACGGGAACAATATATTTCCCTTTGATCTTATAGAGATTATTTATCTTTAAAATCCGCGCACGGATATAGCAGGTCTCACAAGAGTTTACCAGTATGGGGGTCATATCCTGAGGGCAGACAAAAGTTATGGTTTGCTGCCTGTTGACCGCTCCTGTACGGATGCCGAAGATATCACTGTACTCACCGCCGGGAAACAGGCGGCTCCATCCGGCCCCGTTATAATATTCCCAGATCACTTCATCAATGGTAATGTCATACTCCGGATCCGTGCGGAATTCGGAACGTTTCATAATCCATTTCCACTCAATGGACGCGTCCTCTACGGCGGTTTCAATCGGCACCTGCACAAAATCCAGATTGAATCTTAGGGAAACCAATGCACCGCGCTTCGTAAGAGCCTCCTCGGAACCAAAGTAGACCTCCTCGTACAGATTCATCCGTTCCCCAAAAGGAAAAAATTCTTTCAGACCGCACTCTAAACCGGCACCGTATATATACTGTGGAGGCAGATTACTCCCCCTGCTCCCAAGCAGAATCTCCTCCGCCGAAATCTCTCCCGTCCTGACAATATCCTTAACCCGACAGCGGATCACATAGGTATCCTCCTCTCCCAACCGCATTCTCCCAAATGCCGGCAGAAAAGCTTCCTTTCTCAAAGAAATGACGCCTTGCAGGATGGATACTTCCGAAAACTCCTGCCAATCTTCCCCTGTCCAGTAGGAAAAACAAACATTCTCCGGATCTGCCAAAGCCTGCAGCAGATTCTCATGAAGGAACTGCCCTTTTCGGACGTAAAGACCGATCTCAATTTCGGCTTCTCCCCGAATGCCAAACATCTCATCATGAGCCAAATACAACTCATGTTTCTGTAGATTCTCACCCTTTTTCTTAAATAGGGCAATGGAGCCGTGCTGATTCTGCAAATCATCAGAAAGTTTATAAAACCCGTCTTTTTGTCCGTCTGCCAGATACAGACAGGACGGCTGTGCCGGCGTCACGTAGAGATCCTCCACCGTCTCAAACCGTGTAATCCCGCCCTCAGCTTCAGGCGTATCCGCAGTCAAACCGGTATGAGCGTCTACCTCCGTTCCGCTCGGAGCATTCTGCACTAAGGATAAAACTGCATATCCCTTTGAGGCTGATGCACTGCGAAGTCCGGCTCCCAGACTGTTAAAGAAAGCCACTCTGTTCTTGTGTTCCAGCCGCTCTAATTGCCTGAGAGTGTCCTCCGTCATGTCGGCATATATATACGCCAGAGCCGATCCGATATCCGGATGATCCAAGCTGAAATTCCACTCCGGTGTATAGTTGGCCGCTACAGCCGCGATATGCTGTATGATATCTTCTCCTATATTCGGGTTCCACCCCCATTCCTTTGCTTTCATGCGATCTCTCCCTTTGCCTACGCACCCATACCCTCATTCACATAATACGGATAAACCAGATTGAAAGGATTGTTGGTACTGCGTACCCGGTAGTGTATCTCTATTAACAGAGTTCCTTCTTTCTCCTGCGAGTTGTCTACATGTACCTTGATATCCGTGATACGGGGCTCCCAACGGATCAGGGCGTCACTCACTGCATTCTCCATCTGCACCAAAGTAGTGTAATCCGTGGTATCAAAGGCATAATCATAAATATTACAACCAAACTCAGGCCGCATTACCCGCTCGCCCTTTCGTGTCATGAGAATGATGGGGATCGCCTGCATAATATCCTCCTCCAGAGATACCGTCTTCATTTTCCCCGTGGCTTCCTCTACTTGGAGCGGGAAGTGAAATCCCACACCCAGAAAGCCCCTCACTTTTTCCTGTTCTGTCATAATAATTTTCTCCTCAATTGAGCTGCACCATTGCTCCCTTTACCACAGTTGTTCCATCGGCCTCCAACTTCAGAGTACCGGACCCTTTGATCTGTGTGGTGTTCCCTTCCAGCTTCAGGCTCTGCCCCTTAAGTTCCAGAGTCTGATCCGCATTACAGGCAACTTTACCCCCTGCGATCTTCATTTCCTTTGAACTGCCGGTGAGTGACAACATCACATTCCCACCCACCTTAAGCTCCAGAGTCTTGTCCGCTAAAATTGTCACGGTGCCGTTCTTCACATCCACCGACATTCCGTTTTTCTCATCCTTGTCAACAAGCCGGATAGTCTCATTTTCATCCTCCAGCAAGAGATTAAGACCTTTGGGTGTCTGCATCAGAATCTGCTCCTTACCTTCCTCCTCCGAAAACCGGATCTCACAGCCGCCCTTAGTCAGCAGCCTTTTCACTGTATTGTTTTCGTTGGCCGTCTCTTCCGGCAGGGCATTTTGATAGTTCCAGATACATCCCAGCACAATAGGCGAATTGCGGTTCCCCATCTGAAACGCCAGCACCACTTCCGTCCCCACCTCAGGCAGGGCGTAGTACCCGTATTGATTTCCCGCATAAGGGACTGCTATCGGCACCCAACCGGTGAGATTCTTTCCCGTCTCGCCCAAAAAATACTCTACCTTCACCATACCGGGATGCTCTTCATCCCAATTCTCTTTCACCAGACCTGTGATGACACCGGATACTTCTCCTACCGAAATAATCTGGGCATCCAATAATTCTTCAATGATTCCCATCAAATTCATCCTCCCGTTTCAAACTCAGTGACAAATCCCCCTCCATCGATTCTGTGTGTAACTCTTTGTATGTAGTATGTCTTATTGACCATTTTATCCAGCATGGCAACCTTTACATATCTGCCGGGTACCAGTACGGGCAATCCTACACAGACGCCGCTTCCATTTTGTTCCTCGGTCTGCACTCTGTCCGAATAGGACTTAGCGCACATATTGACTTTATCCTGCGTATCCAACATCGGGCTGACAATAGTGTGTACCGGAGTACTTGGCATCAAACTTACGGTATCCTCAGACTTGATCTTTGCTGAGGCATAGACAACGTCAGCATTCTGACAGTAACCAAACACGTTCACTTGTAGATCCGCATATGTTCTCCCCGCATTGAATTCCTTTAATCCTTTTCCCAGCTCCAGCGAACAAATTGCCTCCTCGTTTCCGCGATGCTTGCGAAAATACGCCTTATCGCCCACCACCAGAAATTCCATTCCATAACACCCCGCGTTGACCAGTTCACGCGTGATGAAGTCATAGTCGTTGGACCACTGAGAAAGCGGTTTGTCAAGTTGATCATCAGTGGCTTCGATTTCTGCCGTACACAGTTTTGAATACTCTCCCAAAACCTTCTGTACGGCATCAGAGTATTTTTTGACATTATGCTGTACTATTTTGTCTCCGCTTATCATCATCAACTTGCGCACATCCGCTACCGTAATTACCAGACTGGTATTGCTGCCAAATCCGACCCTCAGAGATGCCACATAACCCTTGAGCACTTTATGAATCTCCGAGCTATAGCCGATGCCTACCTCCACTACCGTACCAAGCTTAAACTTATCCCTTATCCTGCTGTCCAAGCTGCGCTTTACCGAATCGTATACATTATTCAGGTGAATGACAGCCGTACTTGCCTCTGCCAAAGAAAGAGAAATAGTCACCGACGGGATACTTAATGCCAATTCCTGCACTGCATCTTTGTCATTCACATACAATCGGACTGCGGGTGCATGAAAATTGCTGTAATTACTTACAAGTGCATCATAAGTATAGGTACCGCTCATCAAATCACACATAAAAACTCTCCTCATTCTTGGGTTGTCTATTTCCTTTTATAATGCCGGTATCTTTACAATCGTCCCGGGCAAGACCTCCAGCGGGTTGGAAATATTGTTGGCTCTGGCAATCACTTTCCACTTCGCCGCATCCCCATACTCGCTTTTGGCCATGTCCCAGATACTGTAATCTTCCCTGATGATCCTGCACTTAGTACGATCCGGTGACTCAAAAGGTGACTTTCTCTTATCGCTGCCCCTCTCACTGTAAGACATCAGGGACAGTGACAGCCTTGCCTGTATGGGCATACCACTCTCGGTGAATTTCGTAAAAGTGCTCTTTAGCTGGGTCACCACACCTTTAAAGGACAAAGATCCCCAGATAAATTTAACAATGGGCGGTGCATGTATCTCACCCTTGATATAGACCAGTTCTTGAAATTTCTTCACTTTCTCCGTTACATCCGTAGCGCTTTGATTGTTCTTGCCGGAGGCATTCACAACCGGACCGGTGTCAAAAAAGAGTTCTACATCTAACGTGGAGGCCTTTCCTCCTGTATACGCAAGTGCCGATGCCTCCGATCCCACGCCATTGCCTTCAGAGTAATTGGCGGATTCACTTAAACTGTACTGGGCCGGGTTAAAGAGAACTTCAATATCATCACCGATTTCCTTGCCATCTAAATCAAGGATTTTTATCTTCGCCTTTTTAATATCCGGCAGTCCGCTGTCAAACTGCAGCATGGCAAATCTATCCAACGCTGACATAGCATGTCTCCTTTCTGCCGCAATTCATCTTGAATCAATCCGGTTTTTATACGGGAATCTCTATCAGACCGGAATGCGCAATCTCCAATGTCTCTATCAGCAGCTCACCTCTCAATGCATCCAAATCGGAAAAGGTTCTCTTGGTAATTAATCCCTTTTTAAAAAATAATGCCTTTCTAAGCAGAATACCGTATTGGAACAATAAGATGGTCACCTGCTCCACCTGCATACCTTCCCAAAGTGAATTAAACATAGGATCAACAGTCCACTCACGGACACCCTTCTCCAAGATCAGAGTGTCCGGATTGGTCTTTGGTTTCGGAAACATCAGCGGATACTCGTTATTTCCGCCCTCCTGCACTACGTCATACTCCACCTGCGCAACCAAGTTGGATACTTTGGAAAAGCTGAAAATCTCATACCCGATCGTAACCAGAAAATTGCATCCCGACAGCATACCGTTTCCTCTATAAAACAAATCCATCGTATGCTCCTTCTTAACTTGCCTTAGGATACTCTTGTCATTCCTTCATGGGCAATCTCCAATGTATCGATTGCCACTTCGGAAGATGTTGCATTAAAGTCAGGCGCAGTGTACTTCGTGGGCCATGCATTGATTACCTGCCAGGATGCAGCGGGAGTTTCCTCCTCATCCAACAATGTAATGGTAATCGTCTTGCGTTCCACAGCGCCGTTGACGCCGGCAATGATCCAGTCGTAGAGCACTGTGGAAGTTGTCAGTCCCTGCTTCAATGTAATATTCCCATACTTCTTGAGTCCGGGAATCTTCAAGGGAGTCTGCACCATATCACCCTCCCTGTACTCGATCACGTCAATGGAAGCGTCAAACCCGGTCACTTCGGAGAAACCTCCTGCCTCCAGTCCGTCTATTTCAACTTTGTACCTAAATTTTCCATATGGATACGCCATATGCCTACACTCCTTTCAATTATTCAGATTCGCTGGTCTTCTGAGAAATCCTGAAGATCACAAATTCAGCGGGCTTCACAGGCGCTACGCCGATCACACAGATCAGACGCCCGTTGTCGATGTCATCCTGGCTCATGGTATTGCGTCCGATATTGACAAAAAATGCCTCCTCCGGTGAGCTTCCGGCCAAAGAACCGTTTCTCCACAACCCTGTTAAAAATACATTAATGGTGCGCTGCACTCTTACCCACAGTACTTCGTCATTGGGTTCAAACACTGCCCAGTTGGTGTTGGCCTTGATAGATTCCTCAATGAATATGAATAATCTGCGGACATTGATATACTTCCAGCTTGCGTTGCTGGTAACAGTTCGTGCACCCCATACACGGATTCCCTGTCCGGGGAATGAACGAATCAGATTCACGCCTTTGGGATTTAAGATGTCCTGTTCTCCCTTGTTAAATTGACAGTCCAGACCGACGCAGGCACGGACCACCTCATTTGCAGGCGCTTTATGTACCCCCTTGGTATTGTCGCTTCTTGCATAAATTCCCAGCATGGATCCCGATGGCGGAATGGCGATGTTTTTCTTATCCAAAGGATCGAAAATTGTCAGCCAGGGATGATACATTGCCGCATAATTGCTGTCAAAAATATCCCTGTGTGCAATCACGTCTGCCACCTTCTTGGAATCTCTGGGGACATCCAGTACAGCAAATCTGCTGGCCAGATTCTCGCAATGTGCCACCAGCATCAACTGCACATTGGGATCCGTCACACCGGGAATCGCCATAATGGATACCACGTCATTGTCCAGGAAGGACTGGATGCCCGTTCTCTTGCCGGCACCGTTGTCGATGCCGATAAAATCCGCCGCGGAAATGTTCGCCACTGACCCGTTGCTGCCGCTCGTAAATGAGATGGTTGCAACCGCAGCATCCTCCTCCTCTGCACCTAAGAAACTCTTGAACGGTGCCTGAGGCTCCTCCGATTCATTGCCCACATACTCAGCGGTAATCAGATCGGATTTCGCCACCTTCTTCTCAATGTAGTTTGCCGCACTGATATTAAAGGAAACATTCTCATACAGTTCCACCTGATCGCTGTACTTTACCTCCAGTGTGAATTCACAGGTAGAAATAACTTTGGTCGGAAGCAGATTCTTGTCCACCACATCCTGCTCAAAGTCCTTTTCAAAGGTAATAAAATTATCTTGATTCTTCACGACCTTGTTGTAGGCGGTCTCCTCCTGATCGGAATACGCCACCACATCTCCCGGATTGAAACCGGCGCCGTTCTTTACAAGATATTTCCTGCCGTCCGCCGTATCCACAACCTCCAGAATCTGCGTTTTAGCCTTGCTTGAAGGTGTTACGACAATACGGATGTCATCTCCCCAGATACCGGGGTTCTTAGCCGCAAAATTTACGATTGCGCCCTCCTTGTTCGGAGCATATCCGGTAGAACATTTCGCATCCTGCGGCGCTACTCTGGATACAAAACAGCGGGAACCGCCATTGATAAAGAAGTGCTCCACAGCGTATGCCAGAAAGCGGTATTCGCCGAACTCATTCTCCGAAAGATATCCTCCATAGTTTCTTTTGAAGTCTGCAAAATTCGTGATCAATTGAGGAATCCCCTGAGTAGGTCCTCTCTCGGCCAGCCCGATGAAACCGGCCGTACTAGTGCCGACACCCTCCATCGGTTTCCCTCCCGATTCAAATTCTTCCACATAGACTCCCGGTGATAAATACTCTGCCATGCATTTCCCCCGATTCCCGATCATATATCCGGGAACCGGTTACCTCCTTTCTCTTTTCATCAAGATTCATAGCACAACCTTGTTGTAGATATAATTTATCAGGCACTTCTATACCATTCTATAAACAACTACAGAAAACTTATAAATTTACTAATGCTTATATTTTGCGTCTTTTAATCCCTGCTCATAAATTCGTACGACCTCCGTGTCTAATTCAATTCCCAGTTCCTCTCGGAAGATTTTCTGAGAGGATTCAAAAACCCGCTGCATCTGGTGACGCTCCCCCATATTCGCATAACAGCGCAGCAATCCCGCCACCGCCTCCTCCGAATAGCGGTCTGCCGCCATATATGCACTCCAACAGGACGCTTCTGTTTCAAAGTCTCTCCTCTTCCTGCAGTAAGCGGCAAGTAGCGTGCAGGCCTTTCCGTAAGTGCGCTCAAAGTAAGTGCGTCTTGCCATACACCATGTACCGTCCACTTCCTTCAGATAAGCGCCCCAATGTTTGAGCAGGGTCTCCCTGTGCTCGTAAAGTTCCTCTGCTTTTCCCGCCTCTGCCAGCTTACAAATCTGCTTCTTACTCTCCAAGTCCACTTCAATCAACGAGGTGTCCAGACAATACTGATGTCCTTTGTATTGGATGAGATTGTTAAGCTCCGGCTGGGACCTTAATTCTTTGCGTATACTGTAGATCATGTTATGTAACATGGCCACTTCATTGTTCGGGGCGTTATCCGGCCACAATTGTTCCAGCAGTACTCTGCGCTCCACCGGTTTTCCTTCCAAATCCACCAGATAAGCAAAAAGTTCCAATGCCTTGCGGGTTCTCCATGAAATCTCCTTGCCGGTTTTCGTGATAACTACGCGGAATTTCCCAAAGCAGGATACCTGAAGCGGCTTTGTGTCGTCATTGTCCGAAGATTTCTTTACCACAGGGGTATATCCGATCGTATCGTCATCATCCTTATAATGTGTGAAATATTTGGCAAAAGAGTCCGGCAAGACACCCTCGGTGCCCACTACCAATAAAAAGCGATGATCGATATAATCCAGAAGGTCTTCCAGAAACTTAAAAATCTCGGAATTTTCCAGCACATGAAAATCATCCAGAACCAGCACCAATCTTTTGCCATCCATGTCATCCATGCACTGCACCAGTCCCTTAGCCAGACTTTTCCCCGGCCGGTTACTAAAATCTGCATCCGCATTCATACACAGTTTTTCATGCAATCCAATACCTTCCAATGCCTTGCTGAACGACCGGACCAGATACCTGACAAAGGTAATAAGTTCATTGTCCATGGAGTCCAGATGATACCACGCACAAATATGACCCTGCAGTCTGGCATACTGAGACAGCAGCACCGTCTTGTCATAACCGATGGTTGTACGCAGCACCAAAAGTTTGCCTTCTTCTCTCTCCAGCTCTGAAAGCAGCTTTTCCCTTTGTTCGGATTCCTTCCGTATATTAGGTATCAGAATTTTTGATTCCAATATCTGTTGTTTATCCATATATTTTACCTATGCTTTCCTACTACCATGTACTTCTGTTGCTTTTACAATTAACTTACTATTGTAATATAACTACAAACTATAAACAAAATACTAAACATTTTGTTTATTGATAATTTTTTTTACATAAAAAAACATCCGCCTATTTTTATAGGCAGATGTTCTCCGATTTTTCTTTTACATCATCAGGTACTCATACTCTCCCCACATTCCCGGTGAAACAGGCCATTCCATTTTCTCATACTCTGCCCGGATGGCCTGAAGCAGATGCTCCATACTCAGACATCTTTCCTCGTAAACTGCAGATACAGAAGCACTCAATACCACATTTTTGATCATACCTCCGGTAAACTCAAACTGCGAAGCCAGATAATCTATATCCAGTTCTTCCCTAAACTGCTCTTTGGGAAGATTGCTCGTCCAGATTCTGTGTCGGATGTCCTTATCCGGCATTCCATATTTCAGAACATATTTCATTCTTCGCAAAAATGCTTTGTCGATATTGTTATAAAAGTTGGTGGACAGTATCACAATTCCCTCAAACTGCTCAATACGCTGTAAAATATAGGCAACCTCCATATTAGCATAACGATCCCTGCCTTCCAGAACTTCTCCCCGCTTGCCAAACAACGCATCCGCCTCATCAAAAAACAAGACGACATTTGCTTTTTCCGCAAATGAAAAAATCTCCTCCAAATGTTTTTCCGTCTCACCGATATACTTATCCATCACACCGGAGAGATCAACCTGATAGAGCGGGAGTCCAAGCTCCCCTGCTATTGTCTGAGCTGTCATAGTCTTTCCGGTTCCGGGCGGACCGGATAGCATCACCGTCACCGCCCGCCCGTAAGGATACTGTTTCCCGAGTCCCCACTCCTCAAAGATCTTGTACCCACACATTGCGCTGCAGCAGATTTGCTCCAGAATGCTCTGCACTTGATCCGATACCATTATGTCGGTAAAGCGCTCCTCAGGATATGTTATATTTCCCAACACAGTTCTGCTCCTGCCACTGAGCAACCACGTAGAAATACGTGTAAAATCCTGCTCTGTCCCGCAGTCCTTCTGCCGCCACAACGCTAACGCTGCGGCAATCTCTCCCGCAGATAAACGATAGCGGACCGAGTACCACGCGCAATCGATAGAGAGTCCGTACATGGCGGCAAATCCCTCAAAGACCTGCTGACGCTCTTCTCTGGTAAGGGGCTTTAACTCCACCCTCTTTCCTATCATTTCACCGCCATAAAACGAAAATTTTTCCTCTGTGCACAATAGGATGGAAATACCCATATCCAAAAGCGGAGCTATCACATTCTTTCTAAAATCCTCCTCCGTCACCTGCCATTCTTCCAGCAGCCCGGCCTTCAGACCGTACAGACAGATCATCCCTCTTCGCCAGAACGCATCTCTTATCAGTTCGCCTCTGTGCTTCTCCGCCGCTTCCATAAAAAAGGCTTTACATTTCTCTACAGATACCAAAAGGAGATTTTGTCCCAGCAGACGTGCAATATGTTTTGCCAGAAAACGCCGTCCCCCATCGCCCGCAATTTGCAGCACGGTTGAGGCCTCCTTTGCAGCAAGCCACTCTGCACACGCAGCAGCAAGTTCGCTGTGAACAAACATGGAATGAATCTCATCTCCCTGCAGAAACCATTCCCCATTTCCAAAAACGAACTGCTCTAAAAGTTTATCATTCTCACTATCTTCCATAAATAAATATGCCATAACACGGCGATCGGCTTCTATTGCAGCATAAGAAAGAGGAACCTTGCTCCAGTCGATCCGGCAAATTTTCTGAAGTCTGCGAAGCTTGTCTACAACTTCCTCATAAGACGGACAAAAGATTCCCTCCATTTCAAACGCAAGCTGGACGGTAGCAACATTCCCGGAATAATAATTCAGGTAGGCGCCAAACTCCGGCACATATGCGGACGCCAAACAAAGATCAAACGCCGTATGTACTACCGAATCTACAGCTTCTCCGTCCCCGGTAAGATTCATCAATTCCCAATAGCGGGCTGCCTGCATCCCTTCACTGTGTTCCCAGACTTTCAATGCATCCTCGGTGAGACGTTCCGCCAATGTTTTCAAATAAGGAAAACGTTCAAAGCTATTTGTTCTTCCCGTCTCTTCAAAATAGAAATCGACGCGTGCTATCACTGCATATATAGCTGCTTCCAAAAACTTCATATAATCCTCTCCCAATCTGTCTTTTACACATAGTATATTGAGAGAAAATAATCAAAACTATAAACAAGTATTTCCGCAATGTCATTATCTTTAAAAACACATAATGAAATGGCAGTTCCCTCTTCATGGAGAAAACTGCCAATCTTACCGACATTTATAGAAGTTAGTCCTATACCTGTTCCCTGGCAATAATGGATTTCTCTTTCCACTTGCCCTGAAAATATCTTGCCACGCATATAACCGCCGTTGTAACCCACGTTGCAGCTGTTGTAATCCAGACAGCCCAGTAGCCCAAAGCCGGGATACCGGTAAACAACTGAGAGTAGAAAATACGGCAAATAACTTCCGTAATACCATTGATCATGGCAAATCCTGTATCTGCACATCCGTTCAGTAAAGCGCGGGGCACATAGATCATACCCAGCCCGAAATAGCACAAACCGGTAATGCGCAGCGCTCTGTAACCGATATTAATGACATCCTGCTCCTTCACAAAAACACCCACGATCTGATGTCCGAACAGATATACGATCGGTATCAGCAGTATGCTGAAAACCAAAACCATCAAGGTAGCCTGCCGGAATCCCTGCTTCACACGATCCACCTTATTCGCGCCGATATTTTGACCGGAATATGTAGTAAGCGCGGCTCCCAGAGAAGTGTAAGGCTGCTGCACGATCTGCTCAATACGGCTGGTAATGGTAAATGCTGCCATCACCGTATCGCCGAAACTGTTTACCGCTCCCTGCAATACCATGCAGGAGATGGCTATCATGGAATTCTGTAATGCCACCGGCAAACCCAGACGAAAAGATTTCACGATGATCGCCTTATGCGGCTTAAGCTCTTCTCTGCTCAGTCTGAAATACGGCACCTTATGATAAGCGTAGAACAAACAGGTGACCGCCGATATTGCTTGCGCAATAATAGTTGCAAGTGCTACGCCAAGCACACCCATCCCAAGCGCCAGCACAAACGTCAGATCCAAGATCACATTGACGATACTGGAAAGAATCAGGAAATACAAAGGCGTCCTGGAATCCCCCAGCGCCCTCAGTATGGCTGCTATACCGTTGTACAGAGCGATACCTATGATCCCGGCACAAGTAGTTCTCATATAGATAATGGAATCACCGATTATATTGTCCGGCGTCATCAAAAGTCGCAGCAGCCCGGGAGCAAACAGTATGCCGAGAACGCTGACCGATAACGCTGCCGTCACAAGCACATAAAAGGAGTTTGCGATGGTGCTCCGCACATTCTTCTCGTCCTTGGCTCCAAAATACTGGGCGACAATAATGCCGATCCCTATGGCAAGACCCGAGCTGAGCGAAAAAAACAGGAAATTCACGGAACCGCAGGTTCCTACAGCAGCCAATGCGTTTTTCCCTACAAAATTACCCACTACAATGGAATCCACCATATTGTATAACTGTTGAAAAATATTTCCTATAAGCAGAGGCACGGCAAATTTCAAAATATGCTTCGCCGGACTGCCTGTTGTCATATCCGTTATGTTTCCGGTATTCATACTCTTTCCTTCTTACTGCTATTTCATGATAATCTGCATTTCCGGCACATCGGATGTAAGCTTCATGGCACTGCTCTTTCCCGGCATTTCAAGCACATAATCGCCCTTGAAGCCTTCCACTTGTGCCATGCCGTTTTCATCGGTGCAAATCTCGTAATCCGTCCACCATTCTCCCTTAATCATCTGCATCAGTTTTTCATATACGGGCTTAACACTGTTATCCCTTCGAATCACTCCACTGGGTGCATTCAACCATGCTCCGTCTGCAAAATCCCAACCGGTAATGGCTTCCACCTTAGGATGCGCAAACAAAATACGATACATTTCCTCTGTCTGCTTCATCTGACGCTCTTCTCCCTCGGGAGTCGTGGGCCATTCCGTCACCTGAAAATCGTTCAGGTCCTCAATCCCGGGCGGAATTAAGTCTCCCGAAACGAGAGTATTTTCCGTGAAATGAATGGGAAGACCGAAATGCTCATAGCGCTCCAAAACCTCCTCCAACTTCTCCGCTCCCCAATAGCCTTGGTGCTGGTGGGACTGAATACCTATGGTACTGATCGGAACTCCCGCCTGTAGGCAGCCATCAATTAAAATCTCATAAGAGATTGATGTGTTGAAATCGTTAATCAAAAGCCGGGCATCCGGGTTGGCCGCCTTAGCGGCAGCAAAGGTTTCCTTGATAATGCCGACTCTTCCGATATCCTTACACACTCTGGTAATCGCATTATCATATTTATCAAATATAGGCATAATAACAACTTCGTTAATGACATCCCATATATCAATGGTTCCTTTAAAATCAGCCACATCGCGTTCAATTCTCTGTAACTGCTTTTTCAGAATCGTCTTATTGTCATATTTCATCAGCCAGTTTGCACAGGCTGTATGCCAGCAGAGAGGATGCCCTTTTACATCCACATTGTGCTCCCGTAAAAATTTGGCCGCATTCATTCTGCTTGCCGTCTCAGGCTTGCCCTCCTCAGGTTCAAACTGTCCCAAATAAAACGGCAGAGTACCATAGTTATACAATGCCAGCCATTTATCAACTCTATCCTTTAAAAACCCCACAGTATCTTGATCCACCGAATTGGTATAAGGAACAAAGTCAAAAGCACCACAGCCAAACAAGAATTCATGATTCGTCTGTCTAAATGTAAGTTTGGTACCTGCAACAACATTTCCTTGTTCATCCACAATGCGCAGCTTACATTGCGCCTTCCTGTGCGCCAGCTTGTCATTTTTCACCGTACATCTACCTCTTTTCTGCCTGATTCGGCTTTTGTATTGAAAATTATAATCATTTTATCTTTACACACCACTTATTACTTGTCTATTTATAACTATTTTTTGTCATTGTTATGGTAAAAACATATAATATTCTTCGCAAAATTTGTTATTCGGTTCTTGACTTCATCCGATTATCCTAGTAGTCTAAAAATATAACACCCATATATTTATCTTTTATTCAAATTTAGATATATTTAACACATTGGGAAATAAGGACAAAAAATGACCAGTAATAATTTATATGAAAATTTACACATTACCCAAATAATCAGCACCATCCATGCGGACTCTTTTCCCCATTCTTTTCCGCTTCATTGGCATAAATATGTCGAAATTATTGCTTTGCCGGAAGATGCCAATATAAACAGGCCGCCTACTCTGCGCATTAATCAGACTACATATCAGCCGGACCCCGGAGATATTTTGCTGATCTGGCCCGGTGAAGTACATGAAATTATCGAAAATACCGACAGTCAATTAATGGGTCTGCAATTTTCATTTACTATATTTAATGAATTGTCCGATTTCGCGCCCTTTTTAAATCACTTTCGAACCTTCCACCATATACGTCAGTTCAGCACACCTGAACTGGCACAAAACATGCTGGTTCATATACAGCACATGTTTTCTGTGCAAAAAAAACAACAGACTTTCTCGGGTGTAGAGACATTGATTTGCTTGTATGAAATGTTTATGGATTTCGGAAACTACATTAAGAATACACTTCCGAAGGACAGTCAACAATATTCCTCCGAAACCGGTAAAACCGTAGAAAAGATAAATATTGCCTGCAGCTATATCATCGACAACTGCGAACATGATCTTACTCTGGAGTCGGCCGCTGACTACATCGGTTTCAGCGCCTGCTATTTCTCGCGGATCTTCAAAAAGATCACTAATTATAACTTTGTTGAATACCTGACCTTGCAAAGAATAAAACGCGCTCAGCTGCTTTTGTCCGACTTCGATGTGTCGATTACGGAAATTTCCTATCAGGCAGGCTTTAAGAGTATTTCCACCTTCAACCGCGTATTCAGGCAGTATAGAGGCTGCTCACCCAGTGAATATCGCAAATACTACATAAAATGAAAAGGTCTCCAACGCTTACGGTTTCTTTGTCGGATATATGGTCTGAGTATTCATAAAGAGACAATGCCATCCCTTTTTCATTCACACTTCGGCATCATCGCTCTTCTCTTTTGTTATTATTTCTCCACGGTCTGCAACCATTCAGCCACCCTTGTTCTGCCCAATATTTTCCGTCAGTATATTCGGGATCAGCTTTATGTAGAGATTTCTG
>JAFLTD010000159.1 GCA_022510625.1 Lachnospiraceae bacterium | reverse complement strand
ATCATTATGCTGTCACCATCCCAACAGACTGTAATTCAATGTTGGATTCCACTTCGTTGTAAGATACAACGATCAAATCCTTAAAATAATCTTCTGTCAGTTTCTTAAAGTAAACACGCACGATAGGCGAAGTAATAACAAGCGGCATTTTACCCAAATCTTCCAGTTTCTTCGTCTCCGTACCCACAGACTCCATGATCGCCTTGGTCTTGACCGGGTCAAGCGTCATATAAGCGCCCTGTTCCGTCTGTTTGACGCTGGACATGATCTCCTGTTCAAGCTTCGGATCCAAGGTCACCACACTGGTAGTCTCGTTGGAGGGGAAGAACTTGTTGGAAATCGCCCTCTTGAGGCTCTGTCTGACATACTCTGTCAGAATATCGGTATCCCGCGTCGTCGTCGCGTAATCCGCAAGAGTCTCAAATATTGTAAGCAGATCCCTGATGGAAACACCCTCCTTCAGAAGATTCTGCAATACTTTCTGTATCTCACCAAGCCCAAGCAGCTTCGGCACCAATTCCTCCACAAGAGAGGGATTGGATTCCCTTAAGTTGTTGACCAGATTCTGTACATCCTGTCTGGTAAGCAGTTCGGCTATGTACTGTCTGATAATCTCTGTAAGGTGTGTTGCGATAATGGACGGCGGATCCACTACGGTATAGCCCATACTTTCCGCACGTTCTCTCTGCCCTTCCGTAATCCAGATGGCCGGCAGATGGAAGGAAGGTTCAAACGTGGGAATACCCGTAATCTCCTCCTCAACGTATCCGGGGTTCATCGCCATGTAGTGATCGAAGAGAATCTCTCCCTCACTGACCTGTACACCTTTTATTTTAATAATATATTGGTTAGGATTCAACTGTATGTTATCACGCAGACGAATAATCGGCACGACCGTACCGAGTTCCAGCGCAATCTGCCGCCTGATCATAACGACACGATCCAACAGGTCACCGCCCTGATTGACATCCGCAAGCGGGATGATACCGTAACCGAATTCCAATTCAATCGGGTCAACCTGCAGGAGTGAGGTAACGTTCTCCGGCTGCCTGATCTCCTCAGCGGCCGCCTCTTCCTCATCCGCCTCATGCTCAATCTCGGCCGTCTCGATCGTACCTGCCATAATCCTGCCGACTACGATAAAAATCAATCCCAGCCCCACAAAAACGATCGTGTTGAGCGGTGTGACAATTCCGAGACCCGCGATCACCGCTCCAACCAGGTAGAGTACCTTCGGCACACCAAACAACTGTCTTACGAGCACGGTGCCGAAATCCGCATCCTTGGAGCCCTTCGTCACCAGAATACCGGTTGATAACGAAATCAACAGCGAAGGAATCTGGCTCACCAGACCGTCACCGATGGTCAGGATGGCATATGTCGTAAGTGCATCGCTAATCTGCATACCCTGCCGCCACATACCCATGGCAATACCGCCGATAATGTTAACAAACGTAATGATCAGACCTGCAGTAGCATCTCCCTTAACGTACTTCACGGCACCGTCCATGGATCCGAAGAAACTGGCTTCTTCCTGAATCTTGTCACGGCGTTGCTTAGCCTCCGCGTCATTGATGGCACCGGTATTTAAATCGGCATCGATTGCCATCTGTTTACCGGGCATAGCGTCCAGTGTAAATCTCGCGGTAACCTCAGCCACACGCTCGGAACCTTTGTTGATAATCATAAACTGCACGAGAATCAGTATGATAAAGACGATAACACCGATCACCAAATCGCCGCCGCCCACATACTGACCGAAAGTGCGGACTACGTTACCGGCATCACCGGTCGTCAAAATAAGTCTCGTGGAAGAAACGTTCAATGAGATCCTGAATATTGTCGTAAACAACAGAACTGTCGGGAAAAAGGACATCTTCAGAACTTCCTCTGCAAACATACAGCCGAACATAACCGTGAAGGCCACTGCAATATTACAAGCCAGCAGAATATCCAGAAGTCCTGATGAGATAGGCACAATCAGCATGATAAACGCCGCAAGCACATAAGCGGCTATGCCGACATCAGCCTTCTTCAAATTCCCCATGAACTTTTCCTCCTTTCGCAAATTCTCTAATTTATTACTCAACCCCGGAAGGATGCGTTTTTTGCATTCTTCCCGAGATAACCAGATGTCCTTAGGATGCGTTTTTGCAGCCTTAGAATAACTTCATGTCTTTTTATACTTTACCCTGCAGATGATATACAAAAGCAAGTACTTCCGCCACCGCCTGATACAGCTCCGGCGGAACCACACCGCCCACATCAACATTAGTGTACAGCATACGGGCAAGCGGTTTATTCTCTACGATCTCGATATGATTTTCCTTCGCGGTCTCCTTGATCTTCTGTGCCAGATAGTCGGCGCCCTTGGCAACCACGTAAGGAGCATCGTACACTTCCTGATCATATTTGATTGCCACAGCGTAATGGGTCGGGTTTGTGATGACCACATCCGCCTGTGGAAGCTGCTGCATCATACGGCGCCTGGAAGCATCCATCATCCTCTGACGCTGTTTGCCCTTGATCTGAGGATCACCTTCCTGGTTCTTGAATTCGTCCTTGACTTCCTGCTTCGTCATCTTCATGTCGTTCTTGAATTTCACCTTCTGATAGATAAAATCAAGAATCGCGATGATCCCATAGAAGAGCGATATGCGGATACCCAGATTCACCACCAGCATTCCGACCTGCATGATCCCCTGATTCAGGGAGAGATCGTAGAATTGGTAAAGCGGCGGCATATTCTTCTTCAGATAGGAGTATACCACATAACCGACCAGCCCTATCTTGAGCAGTGATTTCAACAATTCCACAACGGAATTGAGAGAAAACATACGTTTAAAGCCGCTGACAGGATTCAATTTATTAGGTTTGGGCTGAAGCGGCTTCGTGGTCGGTTTCCATTTGACCTGCACAACATTTGTCACGAATGAGACAAACACACCGGTCAGCAGAAATGGCGCCACAATCATCAACACTCTGGTCATTGACTGGATAAAGAGAGCCCGGAATGTCTGCGACTGTATGCTGCCGTCATACATTTTGATATACTCCGGTATCTGGGAATAGACATCGTACATGTTCCCGATAAAATACGTTCCCATGTACTGTGTCCAGAAATATAGCAGCAGAAAGAAGGTCAACAGTTCAAATACGTTGGTAACTTCCTTACTCTTGGCTACCTGTCCCTCTTTACGGGCATCATCAAGTTTCTTATGAGTAGGTTCTTCTGTTTTCTCTCCGCCCGGTCCATCCTTGGCGAAGAACTGGAGATTATACTCTAAGATCACGTCATCCCCTCCACAAAGGATACGATCATCCTCTTCATCTCGTTGAAAACATAATCCGCCGCACCGGGAAGCATCCTGACGGTCAAAAACATGATGCCCAGTCCGGTCAGAACCTTGAGCTGCATACCCACGGCAAACATGTTCATCTGCGGAGATACCTTGGCAAGAATACCCAGAACGGCATTCAAAAGTATCATGGTGCAGAAGATCGGCAGGATGATGCGGAAGCCCATCGTGACGTAATCGCCCATAAACATAATGATCGATTCAAGCAAAGCCTCCGACCTGAATATAGCCCCGTTTATCGGTATCAGCGTAAAGCTGTCAATCAGGGCACGCAGCAGAAACTGATACATGCCTGTAATAATCATAAACAGCGTAAACATATATTGGTAATACACGCCCGAAAAAGTTGCCTGCTGTCTGGTCGTCGGGTCCATCAGAGATACCATGGAAATACCAATCTCCATGTCCGCGACACTTCCGGCGAGAGAGGTTACCGTCGTACAGATCTGTGCTCCCCAGCCGATCAGGAACCCCGTCAGTGCCTCCTTCATGACGATGACGGCATATCCGAGCAGTGTATTGTATACTATTTCATTGCGGTCCACCGCCGTGTAAATCAGGTATGCCAGAAAAATACTGAATCCCACCTTGACTCTTCGCGGCACACCGTTCAGCGAGAAAAAAGGCGCAGCATAAACAAAGCAGGTAATCCGCACCAAGATCAGCAAATAATATTCTAAATCCGCATAAGTAAATGTAATATCAATCATGCCGTTTCCCGCTTTTATCTGATATAGGCACTGAAATCAGACCACAACTGTGTCACATATTCCACCATATTGTTCATGATCCAATGTCCCAGCAAAATCAGTGTCAGAAAGATAGACAGTATTTTCGGAACAAAGGTAAGCGTCTGCTCCTGAATGGAAGTGACTGTCTGAAAAATACTCACGATCAAACCGACACACAGAGACACCAAAAGCAACGGCGCCGCACATTTGATAATCGTATAAATAGATGTCTGAGCTATGGCTGTAATATCATCTATAACCATGTCTTCCTCCATGCGCTAATAGTAGAAGCTGTCCACCAATCCCTTGATGATCAGATACCAGCCATCCGCAAGTACAAACAACAAAATCTTGAACGGCATGGATATCGTCGTCGGCGGCAGCATCATCATACCCATACTCATCAGAGTCGATGCCACGACCATATCAATCACAATAAAAGGTATATAAATCAGGAAACCCATCACGAATGCGGTTCTGAGCTCACTGATAATAAAGCTCGGCACCAGCACTGTCATCGGTATCTCATCCAGCTCACCGCTCCACTCCAGACGATTGATCTCCATGAACAGGCTGACATCCTTCTTGAGAGTCTGTCTGTACATAAACGTTCTGATGGGCGCTGCTGCTTTCGTGAGGGCTTCCTCCCCCTCCATCTGTCCCGCCTCAAAAGGGACCACCGCCTCCGTGTAAACTTCCGTCAGCGTAGGCTGCATGATGAATAACGTCAAAAAGAGCGCAATGCCTATCAATACCGTGTTAGGCGGCGCCGTCTGTG
>JAFLTD010000158.1 GCA_022510625.1 Lachnospiraceae bacterium | reverse complement strand
CAAATGAGCCGCAGTCATGATGTATTGGAAGGATAAAACCTTCCTTTACATCATAACGACTGCTATACCATTCTGCGGGGTCAGCGACGGTTTATCCCTGTCGAGCAGATACCAGATTCCCCCGCGCCGCCGGACTCGGACGCAGATCTGTACCGCTTCTTCATTTCGCTGCCAGAAAAGCTTCGTGTACCCATGGTGCTTCACTATGTCGAGGGTTTGGACATCAGTGAGATTGCCGCCATCTTGCACCTGCCGCTCGGAACGGTTAAAACCCGCCTATTCCGCGGCAGGGAGCGGATGAAACAGGAAAGACATTTGTGGAAGGAGGTGCAGAACGTATGAGGGCTCAGGATCAGGAACAGCTTCGAGACGATCTCGATTTCACCCGCTCCTTCGGCAGCATGCCGACTGGCTTTGAGCAGCGCGTTCAGTTTGCTCTGCGCCAGACAGAGGAGGATAAAACCGTGAAAAAGCCCATTTTTCGCACCGTCGCTATTGTATTGGCGCTGTTGACCTTAGCGACCACTGCCTGCGCGGTCGCTCTCTCCCGCACAACGGAGCTGTTCACTTGGCTCGGCGGCCCTGACAAGGCAGCGGAACTGAACGCTGGCGAGCAGGTCGTCTCCGGTAAAACCTATCAATTGGGCGATGTG
Source organism: Lachnospiraceae bacterium (assembly GCA_022510625.1). Classification (GTDB taxonomy): domain Bacteria; phylum Bacillota; class Clostridia; order Lachnospirales; family Lachnospiraceae; genus UBA3282. The sequence goes on along the minus strand of JAFLTD010000158.1, from coordinate 4,388 downwards.
ATTTACACGCTGGAGGATGCTGTCTGGACCAGCGAAGGTCTGTACTGTGCCATCACTGCCCGGCCCGCCGATGGAGCGAACATCGTGCTGATTCCAGAGGATTTCGATGTCACCGACCCAGCGGGCTATCTGGTTCACTACAGACGCGCTGAGGAAATTCCCGCTGACGCTCCCAGCTACCGTGACCTGGCTGAAGCTTCAGGCGCGAAGATAGTGCAGGTGAAAGCGTATTTCCAAAACGCCATTGACCCCAACGACGAGTCGATTGATGGCGACAGCGGCTACCATGAACTGCCTCAGCATGACGGCTCCATCGCCATCGCCTGTCAGTTTTACCCGGCCAATGTATCCATGCAACAGCTGCGCGGCGGCGAGTGTGAGGTGCTCATCCACATCTCCAACCATGGTAGGGCTCTCGACGGTAGCTTTACCGATGATCCTTTCGACGTCTTTGACTGGGCTGTGACCATTATTCCCGAAGGGTGACGGTATACCTTGAATTCAAAAAATAAAGATCACGATTTGGTTGCGCAGTTTGGGCCTTAACATAGGGTCATCTGCACATGAGGAATCCATTCTCTGGCTATTCAAGGTTTGGACGATATACCTAATACACTATGAAAGGCGGTATTCATCTCATGAAGAAAGCTATGTGTCTGATTCTGTTGCTGCTGCTCACTGCATACCCTCTTCTTGCTTGCGCGGAGTACGATTCTTTTGACTTTCCGGGAAATGTCATTCAGATGGCATTTTCGGATGGGAAACTGTACATTCAAACAAAAGCATCGTATCCTGAAAGCGTGGTTTACCTGATTGATTCGGAAAATACCGATATGCCTGTCCAAATTTACGACGGTCTGGATTCAGAGCGCGACATGCTGTTCGTTGCTGGCGGTAATCTATACAAACATCAAACAGGCGAAACGAACATAACCCTGATCCAGCAGAATGACACGTTTGATGCTGTATTCAGCATATCTTTAAAGCCCAGCACAGTTTCAGAAGTCAATCCTTTTTTGGTCAGCCTCTACGAGGATGGGGCTCTTGTCTATATCCTCAGTCAAGGCGAGTCGCTGTACCTCTGTCGGCTTGATGTGGCAACAGGCGAAATCAAGAGTATCCACATGAATGAAAATCTGTTCGCGGTGCAGCCATATTCTGAAGGCAAGAATCTTGTTGTGCTTAATAATGGCGCATACGAGGTTTATGAAATCAACTGGGATACGCTGGAACAGACTTTGTTGGGCTCACTTCCCAATGGAGCGACCAGTATTGCTTACAGCCGCGAGCAGGATGTCATCTATTATATGGCTGATAAGGCCCTTTGGCGTTATCAATGGGATGGCAGCAGCGCACAGGTGATGACGGATCTGCCTAATTGGACGGATCAGCGCGCGTTTATACTGGATGCCACACACTTTGTTACGCTTTATTCTGATTTGGAAGAAACCCTGATTATGATTGATCTTGCGGAATGATTGCAGGGGGGATTGGAGCATTTTTCCCTCACGATAGGCTCCAATCCCTTTCGTTTGTCGAAATGGAGGAAACATGATGAAAAGAGGAATGTCTGTATTTGTGCTTTGTTGTTTCCTGTTATGCCCAATATGGGTGATGGCTGAGACGGTTGGACAGCAGGAAATCATCATTCAAAGTGATGATTTCGTTCAGATCATTGAGGCTGGACAGTCGTTTTTTGTCATGGATAGTAACGGCGCAATTTATCCATATCTGTATGAGCAAGGCGCTTTAAGTGACGCTGTTGCAACCATTGACCGAGAAGCAAGTTATCCGGTCGTGATCAATGACCAGCTCTGGATATACATGAAAGATGATGAAGTGCTTCGATGCGTCTGGCCGGGGGAAGGTCAGACAGCCCTTCCCGTGCCAATGGACAGGAGGTTAACAGGCGGAGGCGAAACATGGTCTTTAGCTTCTCTGCACGAAATGAATAATGCAGTTTATTTTCTCTACTATGATGGTGGCAGTGACACGCCAACGCTGTGCAAATACGATTTTTCAGCGCAATCCATGTCTTGGGAAACCATTGAAGGGTTGATGGACTATACACTCGATGATTCCGAAACATATGCGATGATTCAAACATCCAGCAAAACCATTGTTCAGCGCGTGGATTGGCAAGGCAATAATGATCAAGAGTTATTCAGGCTATCTGGTCATCTTACAGCTTTTGCTGTCAACGATGGCAAGTTCTATGCAGTTGATGAGAACGATTTTGTTATCATTGAAGATGGCAAGATCACGTTGCGCGTACATAGCCCCTATGCCACAGGTGCATGGGATGGTATGGTCACACATGATACTTATTGGGTATTAGGAACATTCGGGCTGTATTCTCCCAATTTTGCTGACGAACAAACAGCGGTACGAACGCTGAAAATCCTTTCCAGTGGCGCGGACGACATCGACCGAGCGTTCATGCTCCAATATCCTGATGTTGTTCTGGAATATGTACCCAGCACAGCCTACGAAGGGACAGATTTAGCGGAAGCGATTGTTTCGGGGCTTATTGAATTTGATGTAGGACATTTAGGTAATACAGACGCTGCGGCAGACGCGCTGATGGCAAAGGGCTACACTTATGACTTATCCGCCTCTGCTCCGTTGCTTGCAAAGGCCCAGACAATGTATGAGCCGATCCGTGATTTTATTTTTGATGGTGATAGGCTCCTGTTCATACCGACAAACATCCAAGTTGTTGGATTGACTACTTATAACGAAGAAAACTTGCTATTGGCTGGCATAACAGCAGAGCAGATGCCACGAACGCTCGATGAGCTATTTGATTTGATGATTGTGTGGTATGAGGAATACGAAATCAGTGATGATGAAGAAGATATTGTCCCTATGCTGTTTGAATCTCCTCATGCAGATCTGCTCAACATGGTCTTGAACGCCTACATAGCGCATTGCAGAAGAAACGGCGAATCGTTGGATTTCAACACACCCTCATTTCGAGCTTTATTAGATAAAGCCAAAATGATTGCGGATATGAGTCCGGTGCAGACAGAGTATTATCAACCACAACAACTGTTTAGACAAACAGGTATCACACCGGTGCCCAAAACCAACACTATTGTATTCCCAATCTCAGAGGATGAATCGCCTTTGTATGAAGGGCGTATCAACGGATATATGGTCTACGCAGGTACAGAGGTTCCTGATTTAGCGCTGACTTATGTGGAATGGCGTATGGATCACTTATCACAAAGAGATCAGATGCTCCTTTACGAAGGAGACTATCAAGCTATTGAACGAGAAGATTTTGCTGATCGCATGGCGCAGTGGTTGGCAGAAAGAGAACAACTTGAAGCGGCATTGCTTGAAGAAAGCAGTCCTGCCGAGCAAAAGGACATTCAAACTCAAATTGACAGATTGACGCAGAATATAGAACACCCCAGCGATGGCCTTCGTTATGATATAACCAATGATGAGATCGCGTACTACCAAGACGAAATCATTCCGAATATTGAATTTGCCTTCAGCAATCAAATAACGGAATCATCAAACCGTGGTTCATGGGCCAAAACGCTCATTGGGCAATATCTGGCTGGTCAAATTGGGCAGGATGAATTCATCTCTCAGTTAAATCAAAGAGTATGGATGATGCTTATGGAAGAGTAGCCCACTTCCCGAATGGATGACTGGCTGCTGCTTCAATTAGTCAAGTTAGAGTAGAGCATACGCAATCTCTCGAAACGCTCGACGCCGCCGATCAGTGAGAGATGCAGGAGATTATTGAGTAAGAACGGCAGCGCTACGAGTACCGGGAAAAATCAGTGTGGGCTGTATCTCAAGAGAGCATTGATATCCAGCGAGCCATTACTGAAAATCTGGTCATTCTACTGTATTCGATTTATACAAACGATGCAATACGGGGTCAGGATGAGGTCATCGATGAGGTTATTGCTTTGTGCGTGGATGGGCGGCTGACAGTGGATCAGTTTATCAAGACACTCAATGATAAGGACATGATGATGATTTATGAAGGAGTGTAAATTGGCGATACATGGAAACCACCTGAGCCCGTTGAATTTGTTTCTGCATTGTGATATGATCAAATAGAAAAATGGCACAATCCACATGACGATTAACAGGTGATCGTATGCCAGCAAACGCAGGAAGAATCATCAAAATCCCACACGACAGCAATAAATTCTGGGTGAGCATGTTCTATGCGTTGCCGAAAGAATTGGTATCGCACGCAAAGCGTTATCTTGACTTTCCACGCTGTCCATATGATGTGCTGCGGACAGACAAGTACGATGATTTTATCGACGATGCTTTTGTAGAATTGGTTTTAGACTGCGCGGCATGGGCGTCGTGGCAGATGCTTCAGGTGCCGGACAAAAAAGGCCGTCATCGCC
>JAFLTD010000157.1 GCA_022510625.1 Lachnospiraceae bacterium | reverse complement strand
TGATAACTACAAATTATCTATCTTGGGGAGAAGGTTCATAGATATGAGCAATACAGTTGTAGCAATAGGAGAATCCATGAGGTTCTTTCATTGGTCTTTAGAAAACAATTTGGGCATCGGATTTGAAGACTTTATTTTTGAGCTTGTATTGCAACATTTACACAAGCAATATCCACAAGGTATACGCGTATTTCATACGCCTCACACAAATGATGGTGGTAAGGATATTGTTATTAAGTCTGATATCGATATTGACGGCCTCTTTTGTCAAAGGTACTCGCGAAATGGAAAAAAAGAAATCACTATTTACATTGAGTGCAAAAGTACAAATCACGGAAAACTACGATTTGAGAAGGCCATCTGCAATGTTGAGCGAATTAAGGGGTTGGAGATAGATTACTATGTTCTGGTGACCAACTCCACGATAACACCATATACATACTACACAATTGATAGAGAACTTAAATCCCATGACACAGCATTTATGCTTGTTGACCAATATGTACTACTCAGCTATTGCAAGCGCCTCAATATGTCATTGGGACACTATGTTGACCCCCAATCAGTACCTACGATAAATGCATACTATCAAGTCTACCAAACAGCCGAAAATGGTTGTGATGTCTTGGATTTGTATGTGTTATGCAGAAATTATGGATCGGCAAACCATTTAGGAAAAATCCAACTATTAACAGACCGAAATTGGACTGTTGACAACTTAGAACAGGATTTTCTTCTTGCCCCATACTGCTCACATATTGAGAAATACAGAATACGACATAACTTTTTCGATGGAATCGAAGATCTATATTTTAGTTTGAAAATTGGAGAAACGGAAACCCCATTACACATTAGATGCCCTAGCCTAACAGTAGAATTCGAAACACCGCTTATCGGTGATGGTCACTATCATTGTATAAACCAATTAACATCCGAGATAAGTTCAGCAACTGGATTGCAAGTGTATTATCTATGGGGTGAAGCTGGCATAGGAAAGACGAGAATTGCTAATGAAGTTTATAGAAGATTGGCTGGAAGCCGGTATGATTTCGGTTTCTTTCGTGTAGGACAAGGAGATCTGATTTCAGATATCAATGCATTTCTTACAAAAAAGGCCTACACAACAAAGTCTCTCATATCTGCATCCCTTTCGCAGATTATTTGCTCCTGCAGCCATACCTATCGTAGAGCCGTCTTGGTTCTTGATGATATCCACAACTTGCCAAAAGCAACAATTCAGGAACTAAAATCACTTATAGAGATGCAAGTTTCTTTGCCTGTTACAATTATTCTGTGTGGACGTACTGACTATAGTGCAGGAAGCTTGGACTATTTTACTTTTGTCCATTGGTGTATTGAGAATCAGAATTTGGATGGGTATACAGTTCCGCCACTTACCACAGCCGAAACAAAGAAACTGATCAGAATAATAATCAATGAAGTTCCACAAATTGTTGAGGACAGGCTATGTGCTGTTAGCAAGAACAACCCACAATTTATTGTACAATACATTGAATACCTTTTGGAAATCAAACTCGTGCAGCTCGTTAACCGCAACACAGTGGGAATTCCCAATGTGGCGACTTTTGCTGCAAAAACGTATATTCCAGAAAGCATACATGAGTTATATACACAACGCCATAATAACCTTTTGCAGCAACCAAACGGAAAGGAATTGCAGAACCTTCTGCTAATCGTATGCCTCTTAGGTGGAAGTATATCTACTCAGAAGGTTATTCGAGTGCTCGATGAGAATACAGCAGATTTATTTGAACTTGTAAGAAGAAATTATTTACAAATAGATACAAACGGCGAAATCTGTTTTGCACACGAAAGTATCTATTTGTACTACAGCAAATGCTTGAATGATGATAAAGAATTACATGTTTTTTTCAGTGATTACTTGCTTAGCAACCTCCGCTACTTAGTTGAATCATTGCCTCCATATAAACAGGGGATGATATATGCATGGCATGGTGATTATGCTATAGCAGAAAACCATTTTTCATCAGTGGTGAGACAATTATCAGCCATTAAGAATTTCTCAAATATAGAAATCGATCCATCCGTGTATGACTACCTCTATATAGTTTTTGATCTATTTGAAGACAAACGTGATATAGTTCTAATCAAGAACATAATTATGGCAAGGATCTATATCACGTTACATCATAAAGCACCGATAAATGCCATTTCGGAATGTGATTATGCACTTCAGCGGATCAAACGTGTACGCTGTCTTTCGCAAGATATTCGATTTAGAAACTCCATTCTTGAACAGAAAGCCCATAGCATGTTTCATGCTGGCATGCTGGTTGACGGTGAGCTTATTCTGCGCGAACTCCTCAGCACATGGCTTTGGGACAAGAACATAATGGATTCGAGTGCTCTGTTTGATATGATGGATCGTTTATCAGGAGTATATATTAAGTATAATCTGTTTGATTTGGCGCAGATATACAATGATTTATCTTTCGGTGAAGCGAAACGGTGCAGTGATAACAAGATGCTTTCCATAGCGTGGCTTACAAAATCTAAATTGCTGTTCTATTCAAATCCGGAAGAATCCAGAGAGTGTCTGCAGCAGGTTATTGATATCGCGCAGCAGGAAAAGTCCCAACGTATTGAGTGTTCTGCCATGCTATCAATTTTGATTTTGGATATTGTACACAACAAAAACTGCAACTGGTCAAAAAGTATGGAGAAAGCCAGTTACTTGTTGAAGCAAGCTGTGCAGTCGAATTACACCACGTCAATCATCCGAGCGTATATGGTTCTCGCTGTCTGCTCGTTTCACTTAGAACAATCCTCTGCTTTAGATCTTACGCGAGATTTTATTTCTAAAGGAATAGATGCAAGCATAGAATTTGGTGTATCGACATATATATGGCAATTCTATAATCTGTTAGGCATTGTCGAACTAAACTTGGGCTATGACAGCAAGCACACCTATAGGACTTTCATGACAGCATATTCGATATTGGCGAAACAAAACCTTTTATACCTTGGTTCGCTAGAGTTATGCTATGGCAATGCCTTAGTGATTAGTAATATAGGTTTTTTCTTGCAATCTCACAAATTTGAAACTGAATTCTATAAACAGCTATCGCGTGTAACGTACAAGAATCTGAACACAGCATGCGACTTTGACTGCGGTAAGCATGACTGCGGCTATATATGTAATGACTCGATAAAGAGAGTCAAAGATGCATATATGGATGCAAGAGAGAGGAGGCTTTTGTTTGTTACTGGCACGCCCCATCATCTCTTGAGAGATGCAAAAACCGAGTATTACATTGTGCTCTCATAGATTCGTAATACTCGGGCATCAGAGAATTAGTTATAAGGTTTTCTCAATCCAAAAGTTACCGATGGCGAGGCAATCAATATTCGTCCGCAAGAATGTATTGATTGCATCTTCTGGTTTTTCCACGATTGGTTCTCCTGCAATATTGAACGACGTGTTAATCATAACGCCATACCCTGTCAGTTTCTTTAGTTTGGTCAAAACATTATGTATAAAGGGTTCGTTTTTTTCGCTCACAACCTGAATTCTGGCAGTACCATCCACATGTGTGATGGATGGTAATTGATTTTGATGTTCGGGGCTTACTTCAGTTGCCACCAACATATAGTACGAAGGGGCAACAAGTCTAAACAATTTATATTGATCTTCGTCAATTACGGTCGGTGCAAAGGGTCTGAACGCCTCACGATGCTTAACGCGTGCATTAAGTATATCCTTCATAGCCGGATTAGCTGGGTTAGCTAGAATGCTTCGATGGCAAAGTGCACGGGGGCCTATCTCTGTTCTTCCGCGATGAATTGCAACAATCATATTGGAGGCGAGACTTTGGGCGATTTGTTGGGCTAGTTCATCATCCTCTAGTTTTTTATATGGTAATGACTTACACAGTAAAGTCTTTTCCACCTCATTGTTGGCATAGGATAGCCCAAGGTAAGGTATATCTACCGAGAAGTTCTTCGATTCTTCTACATACTTACTATAGGCATAATATGCGCAACCAAGAGCTTGCCCATCATCGCCCGCTGATGGCAACACGAAAACATCAGCAACAGCACTATTGCTGATTATTCGTTGATTTGTTAAGCAATTAAGGAATACACCGCCCGCAAGGCAGATGGAATTACATCCATACATCAAACTGAGGTTCTTAACTAGGGAGCTAAGTGCCATCTCTGTATAATGCTGCACTGTACTAGCAATATCTGCTGCATTCACCTTTATGTACTCCTCCCAAGATAAACCCGATAAAACCTGCTTTGCAAAAACCACGTCAAGAATATCACCATATTTCAAAGAAAAATCGAGAGACTTGATATCTAAGGAACTGTAATCAATCAATGGTTTTCCGTAAGATGCTAACCCCATTGTTTTGCCAGATTCTCCCCATCCAAATCCTAACAGGTGTGTGACTTGCTCGTATTTTCGGCCAATACTTATTTGGTGTTGCTTAACTACTTCTGGCATCTGCGGATATATATAATTTAGGTCATCTCCAATCCGCCGAATGGGGGGATCTTGATACCTGGCAGAAATCCGTTGTAAAGTACCTCCACAACCAACGTACAGAGATTCTGCTTCCTGTCTGTCTCCGTGATAATCACCGCCTCCATCGCAGACAAGTATTAGTGCCTTTTGTAAACCTGAGGTATAATATGTTGAATATGCATGAGCATCATGATGATTGACAATTACAAAAGGAACAGGAGAACAATTATAGTAGGCAAAAAACTCTTTTTTGTATAAATCAAGTATCGTATCGCCATCAACACCATCATAAGAAAGTCCCACACATGCAATATCAGTTATATCTACTTTACAATATTGGAGAAGCGCATCAATCGCTTGATAAGGAATGGCTGCAGAGCGTGAATGCTTTTTACGATCAAGTCTTTCCTGTGAGATCACACCTATTACTTCTTTGTTCTTAATCAGACATGCTCCACGATCGTGCCCAACATGAATACCTAAAGCAATGCGCATATGAACATCTCCATTTTCTTTTTGATAATTTGTAGTTATCA
>JAFLTD010000156.1 GCA_022510625.1 Lachnospiraceae bacterium | reverse complement strand
ACTCCCATCGCTTCCGCAAGTTGCTCTTGCGTCATCTTCCGTTCCTTTCGGAACGTTTTAATATTTTCGGCAAGCCTTGATTCTATATCTATTTCCCTCCATTTTTGATGATTTGATGCCATCATTTTACCATTAACTATAATCTAAACAAACACGCTAATGGTATGAATAGAAAGAAAATTTTTATACCGCTAGTGTTGGTTTCACATATTTCATAATTCTTTATTGCTTTTTTTTAATTCTTTCCATATAATAAGTGTACAAATAGATGGTTGGAACAACTGTCTTAACAGTGGGTGTATCTCAGCCCTTAAATGAGAAAGTTCATTAGTGGGTGTATCTCAGCCCTCAAATGAGAAAGTTATGAGTGAGCGTTTCGCTGCTCTGAATGCGAGTGTAACATCAGGGGCAGAATTCCTGCCCCTATTTTATTCACATCAGAAAGGAATTTGTCTATGAGTATTCACTTCTATGAGATCAATGCTCAGTACATTGATTATCTGTCTGCTTTAGAACCACATTTCTTCCATAATAAACGTCCCGACCAGCAAAATACACGGAAGTACATTGGTATTATTCTCGAAGTTAACGGTATGTATTATTTTGCTCCGCTTTCTTCCTTTAAATCTAAGCATGCCAAGATGAATGAAAGTGTAGATTTTATCAAAATCAAAAATTATGCTGTGATTAATATCAACAATATGTTTCCTGTACCAGAAGGATTATATACATACATCGATATCCAAAAAATAAGAAATCCCGATTATCGTGCATTGCTTCAATCCGAATACCGAATTATTAAGAAAAATCGGAATCGAATTCTAAAAAATGCAAATCTTGTCTATCATCACCGTATTGAAAAAGGCTCTTCCACTCCACTGGGAAAACGATGCCATGATTTTCAGAAACTTGAAAAGGCATGTCGAAACTACCACGGATAATCTACATTGCTTTCTACATTAAATACAGTGCCTACCATAACATAAAAAGTGAAAAGGAGTACAGTCTCATTTCAACTTGGACTGTACTCCTTATTAACATTCACTCAATCTGTTTATCCGTATTGCTTATCATTTATCGCCGCCTGTGAGGTTTGCCACTTCTGGAAAGTGATAAGGAAAAAACTTTCCTAAATCTCCTTTTTTCGAGTCATTGATCCTACTGACCCTACCATAAAAACGTCCCCCCCCCAGCTGCAATGAAAATCTTTACAAATTTGCAAGCCCCTTGCAAAATTGTATTCTTTCCCCATCACTCTCATTTCTGCATCAAATATTTTAGCGGCATTTTTACTTTTTCTGCCAGATACTGAATGGCTCCCCCATATGGGGTAAGCCGCTTGGCCTCTTTTGTCAGCTCATCGTATGCCTCGCATAGAAGTTCTGCTATTTTGTCCTTATCTTCTTCATTTATCGGAACCTGAGACATTTTTATCGCACTGTCAATTTTACGGCAAATGGCACTAAATGCTATCTTCTGGTTTTCATCCAGGTGTTCATTTCCCAGCTTCTGGACTTCTCCCTTTAGGTAAAATAGCGCAACCCCCTCCTGCATTGCCATATCTTTGTATATTCTCTCCTCTGTATAATCTTCATCAGAAGCGTTTCCCGTTTCCCCGAATGTCCGTAAACCATCTTCTGTCAAATCACGAAAAAACTTTGCTGCCTCGTCCAGTCCAGTTCCTCCTTGAAATTTGTAATGCCGTCAAAAAGCTGTCGGTGATGTGGAGTGCGCAGAATATCCATACAAGCTGCAAAATCAATCGTTTCCAAAGTGAGTACGGCACCTGTCAGAGAAGAAAGTGTTACATCCTCCAGAGCGATGGAATCCAACTCCTCCACAATAGCAGTAATTCCATCTGCAATGTAGCCATAGGGCAATGCTGAATCTGACAGTTTATCTGCTACCGCTTTCCCCGATTTTATCGCGTTTTGAATCCTCTGCTCCGCCTGTTTTCTCATATCATGGAAAATCAGATTGGACAGTTCCTTTAAGAAATCCACTATTTTTCTTGATTTTATCTGAGCATTCTGAGCCAAGCTGTCATATTGTGCGTACAGTGGCTGAAACAAGGATTGATGCTCCGGCATAGCCCTTGAAATCATCAGCCCCACCTGAAAAGCTGTTACATTAGCTTCAAATGCGGTGTCATCTATTACCTTTACGAGCAGAAAGTGAGCTGATATTTCGTCTGAGTTCTGTGCTGCCATCTCGACACGCTTCAGAATTTCCTGAAGCTTCTCCGCCATTTTCTCTGTCCTTTCGGTTACAAGCTCCCAAAACTGCCCATAAAATGCGAGGGCCTGGGAATCAGTTCTTCGGAATTTTCTAGTATCCGCCACTGTTTCTTTTGCTTGTACGATCAGGCTGTTCAGTTCTTTGATTATTTCATCCGTCTGTTTTGAATATACCATTCTACTCTTCTCCTTTCTTCTTTCCGGAAAACCGATGGCGGAATGATACTTCCTATACTCCGTTGGCGTGACCCCCAGATGTGCCTTGAAACTGCGGGTAAAGCCCTCATGGGAATCATAGCCATATCTCAGGGCGATTTCCAGCACAGAATCTTTTGTTCCGGCAAGCTCTCCGGCGGCAAGGAACAGTTTGCGTCTGGTTACATATCCCATGACGGTATCTCCAACTAATTCCCGAAAGATACGCTGATAATGATATTTGGAAAAATTTATATCTGCCGCAAGCATTTCCACGGTAATTCTTTCCCGAATATTTTCCTCGATCATTGCAAGGGAATGAAATATAGGGCTTTTATCACTCATTTTGTCACCTTCTGTTTTCACCAATGGTCTTGTTAGCTAACAATTATAGTTTACAGGAAAGAACTATATTCTTCTTGACAGAAAATGCGGTATATCGCTTAATAACTGATTTTACACATTTAGAGTGTAACTCCATAATACAATAATTTTCACAAACAAAATAAAATCTTTCTATATACTACTGTTCTGCGATAGCCGCCTGTATTGCTAACACTTGGGATCATCTGGACTATTGTAATCGAATTCAATGAGAATCTACGGAATCACATATTGTTGTACCCGCAAGAACAATGGCTGGTCCCTAATGCAGAGGATGACACGGAGCGCAGCTATTGGCATGGTATTTTCAAAGTTTTTTTTATTATTTCGTTGATGTTTTTAGTGTATGTTAAGTTCTTAATGTGATCTACACGCATAATACCTTTTGGCGAAACACTATACAATTTGGCGTAATTCATACTTTTTGGCGAAACTAAACCTTTTGGCGAAACACCATGACTTTCGCCAAATTGTGTGCCTCAAACGCCTATCGCCCCTCTTAATGCAATATAGCAAAAGGCATGAAATAAGGGGCTCACCCTCTATTCCGGTGAACCCCCTAACGCTCAAAATTCTTTGATTTCAAGCCATTTATTCACTTATTTCGCCAAATAGTATCGGATTCAATAAGTCATTTACTATTTATCGCCGCCTGTGCTGCCGCCAATCTCGCAATCGGTACACGGAACGGTGAGCAGGATACATAGGTAAGTCCAACCTTATGGCAGAACTCTACGGAAGAAGGATCGCCGCCGTGCTCGCCGCAGATACCGAGCTTGATATCCGGTCTGGTTGTGCGTCCTTTCTCTGCCGCCATCTGTACCAACTGACCTACGCCGCTCTGATCCAGTCTGGCAAAAGGATCGGACTCGTAAATCTTATTCTTATAGTAGTCTCCCAAGAACTTGCCGGCATCGTCACGGGAGAAGCCGAATGTCATCTGTGTCAGGTCATTCGTACCGAATGAGAAGAACTCTGCTTCCTCGGCAATCTCGTTCGCAAGAAGCGCTGCTCTCGGAATCTCGATCATCGTTCCGACATGATACTGGATATCGGAGTTTTTCTCTTTCTTCACCAGCTCTGCGGTCTCCACAACTACGTCCTTGACAAACTTAAGCTCTTTCTTCTCGCCGACGAGCGGGATCATGATCTCGGGTACGATGTCATAGCCTTTTTCGGCCTTCACCTCGATTGCCGCCTCCATAACGGCTCTCGTCTGCATCTTGGCGATCTCCGGATAGGTAACGGCAAGACGGCATCCTCTATGACCCATCATCGGGTTGAACTCATGCAGGGAATCACAGATTTCCTGAACTTCCTCTGCGGTCATCATCATCGCTACTGCCAGATCGTCGATATCATCCTTGTCGGTAGGCACGAACTCGTGAAGCGGCGGATCAAGGAAACGAATCGTAACCGGTCTGCCCTCCATTACTTCATAGAGTGCCTTGAAGTCGCCTTTCTGGAAAGGAATCAGCGCATTCAACGCTTTCTCTCTCTGTTCTACCGTTCTGGAGAGGATCATCTGACGAATCTTCGGGATTCTGTCAGGATCGAAGAACATGTGCTCCGTACGGCAAAGACCGATACCTTCCGCACCGTACTTCACTGCGTTTGCTGCATCTGCGGGAGTATCCGCATTGGTGCGCACCTGCAGCTTGCGGTACTTGTCCGCCCACTCCATGATGCGTCCGAAATTACCGCTGACGGATGCTTCCACAGTCTTGATATCACCTTTATAAATCTTACCGGTGGAGCCGTCTAGGGAAATATAGTCTCCCTCATGGAACTCTTCTCCGCCAAGTTCAAATACTTTATCACTCTCATTGATTGCGATTTCACCGCAGCCGGATACACACGCCGTACCCATACCACGTGCCACAACCGCTGCGTGAGATGTCATACCGCCGCGAACGGTCAGAATACCTTCCGCCGCATGCATACCTTCGATATCCTCGGGGGATGTCTCCAGACGAACCAAGATAACTCTCTCACCCTTCTCATGAGCAGCCTTTGCTTCTTCCGCGGTAAAGTATACTTTACCTGCCGCTGCCCCCGGTGATGCCGGAAGTGCCTGTCCGATCACCTGTCCTGCCTTCAATGCGTCAGCATCAAATGTCGGATGAAGCAACTGATCCAAAGACTTCGCTTCGATACGGAGTACTGCCTCCTCCGGAGTAATCATGCCCTCATCTACAAGATCGCAAGCAATCTGAATTGCTGCCGGTGCGGTTCTCTTACCGTTACGTGTCTGTAAGAAGAACAGCTTGCCGTCCTC
>JAFLTD010000155.1 GCA_022510625.1 Lachnospiraceae bacterium | reverse complement strand
TGCGATTGGATTATTATGTCGAATCTTGCTTACACAAATTATTCTGCCGACCCTTGGGCCGGGCCGCCCCCCCTGGCCCCCCGTGCTGCTTCATGAAACAGTTCTGCAAAGCCCTTATTCGGTAGACTTTACAGAGGACCAGGCCCGGAAGCAGATACTTGAAGCACTGTTTCAGACAGATGAAAACGGCGACTGTCTGATTTGGCAAATCGGGATCGCCGCTTTTTATGAGGACGGGTATGCGGATTTGGTGGACGATGTGGATTGGCGTGACATATATCAAGAGCACAATATAATGGTCGAAACTCGCTTGAAGGCCAATTACAGAGCAGGCTACTAGGAACTGATTTTCAAGCACACAAAGCCTCTCGGTGTGATCCCCCAAAATATGCGGGCCAGTTGACCGGATTCGTCTGAACACGAAGAGATGGGAGCCCTTGCCTTGAGACACGAAGATATAAGCTACTTTTTTCTCCCGGGGATTGCATTTGATTTCGTTGAGTGGTATGATACTTAATGTTAAAATCAGAAAAATGTATGAGATGTAAAATTGAGAACTTGCCTCATCCAACATGACCAAGAAGCACAAGCTGATTTGCTCTATTTCAGACGCCTCATGGAAAAGTCCAGCGGTAATTGGACTACAAGGTTGAGTGGTATGGGAAACAGGTGGTAATAGTTGATCGTTTCTTTCATCCAACTTTGCTCCTGCTACGGCACTCAGAACCAGGAACTCTCGGGATTTAGCCATGGGAAGTGCAAAAACAGGATATCAAATGCATTTCGTGGAGGAAAGGAAAAATCATAATGAAAACAAAACTGTGTTATATAGTGATATTATTATCTGGTATTTTATCGCTTAGTATGCTCACAGCTACGTGCTTAGCCTCTCCGGATATTAATGGTAATTTGCCATCATTGTCAGCTATGGAAGTCGCTATATCATCTTCAGATGGAGACACAGAACGCATAGAAGCATTGACCAGTTTAATTTCTATGTACAGTGAACAATTAGAGGAATATGATCGATCTAACGGAAGTTTTGTGGTTGGCTGTGTTGGACTTGCTGGTGTAATACTTGGGCTTGTTGTTAATGTGTTTACTACCGAAAATAAGAAAAATAAGCTTATAAGGCCAAATTATGGTATTGCAACACTTTTTGCATTAATCCCTGGTATTATGACGCTATGTCTGTATGTTTTTTCTATGCAATGTCGCCGGGTAGTGTTTTTTAGAGGATACCTTACTTATCTTGAAGAAAAGCTCAGTGAATTGATAGGCATACCTATGGTTTTCAATAGCAATGTTGTGGGAAAGTTTTTTGGTGAATTTGGAACTATGAATGCAGGGTTTTGGGTCATGGGCATTGTTGTAGTGTTAATGCTTTTGGTATCTTGCTGCTTATGTCTTTATCTTGCTACACCTAAGTGTTTTTTTACAAATGCCTCCATCTGCTCTATTGTTATATTTTCGATTTACGTTATAGTATTTATTGTTTTTACCATATCTTGCATTATTTTTGTGTATGATTTATGTACTAATGGTGACATTCCTAATCAGGTTTATCAATATTGCTTGCAATTTTCCGGTTGATCGGATCCATCTGAACATAAAGAGAAGGGAGCCACAGGCGGGCTCCCTTCTTTTAGCTCTCAGCGCGCAGCTCGCGTTTGTACTTGTAGAACGTGTTGCGGGCCAGCCCGGTCAGTCTCATAAGTTCTGTGTCTGACAGCGAACCGCCAAATTCTTTCGCGTGCCGTGAAATGATCTTTTTAGCTTCTACACTCTTTTTTGTGGTGAACTTTGCCCCCGGCCGCTGTCCAATTTGTTTCCCATTTAGGCGAGCTATTTCTATACCCTCCCTCGTTCGCTGGTGCAGATCCTCAACCTCTTTTTCGGCCTGCTCAAAGGCCAACCGTATCTGCTCCCGCGCTAACTCCATAAGGTAGCGATTTATCCCGGTCAGGATATAATCAACGCTTGTCCCTGTCATGGGTACACTGCGCTCCAGCACCCGCTTGTATGTGTCTGTGCTGATATGAGGCTCCTTCAAAAACACAAGATTGACGCCCCTGGTGTATAGTTCCTCGTAGACCGCAAAGCCGTCATCGGCGTTTCGGCTCATACGGCTTACGCTGTCAAACACAATAGTATCATCCGCTCTGGCCATAGAAAAGAGTTTGCTCCACTCCTTACGGTCTATCTTTGTCCCAGTGTATGTTTCCCGGATAATAACGGCGTCCGGATACTCTCGTTCAATATTCCTTACCTGCCGTTCGATGTTCTGTTTGAAAGAACTGATTCGCGCATAGCCGTATATACTCATAGATAAACCCCATTTATTAACGTATCTTTATTAACACTCGTTAATTTTGATACTTCCATATTAACACAAAGACAGGCAGAAATCAACAGGTTTTGATACTATTTCCGTAATGGTTTTTTGATACAGCTTCCCGGCCGGCGCAATGTGCCCCAATAGGCCCGGCTCAATGGTCAGCTTTCTGCATTCGGTTTCTGATCCAGATTCTCCGGAGCGGCCACAAGCCCACGATCCACCAGCTGATCCCAAAGCGTCATCTGGTCAATGCCCATCTCCTTCTCTACGTCACTACGAATACGGGCCGCCTCCATGCCGTCCTTTGATGATATTGTAAACTCTACGGCAATAACGCGCCTACCCTGTTTGATTTCTTCAAACACTACCGTTTTATCGCTGTAGGTGTTTATCTCCTCAACCGATGGAACCAGCACCCGGCGTTTAAAGTCCCGATACTCCTTATAGCCCTCACCGCTGAGCAGCTTTTTCAATTCCTCCACGCCGTATTTTCTCTTGTAGCTCTCCAACTCGTGGAAGTGAATGCTTTTGACAAGCTCATATAAACGGATCGTGTACTTGCTTTTGAAGTGAAGCGTCCAAATCAGCTCATAGCTGGTGAAATTGGCCTTGAGCTGCAACAGGTAGGGCCGCATATCATTGTCCAGCTTTATTTTTATGACGCCATCTTTCTTGTTGACGTAGGGCTTTTCGATCCAGCGCAAGAGGGTCTCTTCATCCTCGCTTATACTGATCCAGAGGCTTTTATCCGCTATCTCCTTAATAGCCGTTTTCAAATCCTCATAGTTCTTTCCGCTGGTGGCGTCAATCCCGCACACCTTGCAGAACTCTTGTATTGAAAATTCATACAACTTAAAATCTTCATCGTATGGGGTAATCTGGGAAATCAAATACAATATGATTTTCTGTTGCTGAAGGCCCAAGCTAAAGCGGCTCTTTTGTATCAGCTCATTCGCTTTTGTAACTGTTTTCCCTCTTGCCATCAAATAGTTTTCTTCTGGCATGGAAATCACCTCTCTTGTCATCATACAACTATGTGACGCAAAAAGCAAGTGTGTCACAATAATTTTTGCCATCGCACCGTATGTCACCGTACCTCGCACCGTATGTCACCATACTCGCACCGTATGTCACCGTACCTCGCACCGTATGTCACATAAAAATGGTTCTCACATTATAAAAAGAAAATAAGAAAGATTTTAGAAAACCCAGAAAGGACCGGCTTCGCCGGAACCTGCGCGGAGGGGGAGGAAGATTTTGAATTGATGCCCCAAATTCTGTTGCGCTGGATGTTCCCTGCCCCTCTAACAGCAGCCAAAGGACAGTAGCAAACAGGGTCAGTTCCCAGCCAACGCGGTGGCCTTGCCCTTTATTCGGGCCGGGAAGTGGGCGTAGCGGCGCAGATCTTCGCGGCCAGCTCCAGCATAACGGCCAGGGTATTGCCTGACTTCTGGTACGTCATGCACAAGATACACAAGATGCACTTCCCCACCTATGACAGCGGCCAGCGGATAACTCCACACCGGCGCAGTGGTCTTATACCCCCTTGGATGTTGTTTCTGTGCCCGATTTGGGCACACCCAGATCCGCACAAAGCAGCGGCCGTGCTTTCCATCCACGCCAGAGAGTAGGCGCAGATAGATCTATGCGGAGCGGTACCCATACCCTCCATCCGGGCAAGAGGATGCCAGAAGGAAGTACAACCGACGCCCCTGCCCCGGGGCACCACGGGCCGCGCTGGGCGTTTCCTATCCCTCTGACAGCGGTCATCGGACAGCAACGTACCGGGCCATGCCTCACGGCCGCGCGGTGGCCTTGTCCATTAGGTGGCCGCGTCCAGAAGAACCACAACTGTGCCACAAAAGAAGCTCCCTCACCATATGTCACATTTAATCGAATTGTGTTGATAACTTTTTTGTATTGACATTGTGATAACTTTATTGTATAATACAGGCTAATAGAAAGGAGCGATATTTTATTTTGGAGTAAGGGAGCGATTTAATTGCATGAAATCGTATTTTATCAGGACAATAAAGGAAGGCAGCCCGTTTTAGAGTATATGCGGGCGCTCAAGGAAAGTAACAGCAAGGATAGCAGAATTAAATTAAACAAGATAAATGATTACATTCAAGCGCTGGCAGTCTACGGTACAGAAGGACTATCAGAAACCTATGTGAAACATTTAGATGGTGACATTTGGGAGCTGCGTCCAATCCGAGACAGAATACTATTTGCAGCCTTTGTAAATGGGAGATACGTATTGTTACACCACTTCATGAAAGAAACGCAAAAAACGCCGCGCCGTGAAATAGAAAAAGCGAAACGCGAGTTAGAAGATTTCATTGCAAGAGCAGATTTTAGATGATCTTGAATAAACTTTATTTCAGATATTGATGCTTGGAGGTGCAGATGGTGGAGGGATTCCGTTCAAATGGGGCTACTTGGGAAGAGATGAGAAGGGAACTATTTACGCAAGAAGAAATTTCAGAAAGCGACTTGCGGGTTGCCCTGATCGGAGAACTCATTAAAGCGAGACAGGAAAAGGGACTAACTCAAAGAGAGTTGGGAGAACTATGTGGGGTTAAACAACCCATAATTGCAAGAATGGAAAAGGGCAGTACAATGCCAAATTTGAGTACAGTATTAAAAGTATTAGCCTCTCTTGGAAAGACGCTGTATATTGGAGAATTGAAACAAGACTAAAGGAGCCCCCAGAGGGTCGGCAGAATAATTTGTGTAAGCAAGATTCGACATAATAATCCAATCGCAT
>JAFLTD010000154.1 GCA_022510625.1 Lachnospiraceae bacterium | reverse complement strand
GCGACCTCTGCGTCCCGAACGCAGCGCTCTACCAAACTGAGCCACGCTTCGATACATGCGAACAACTAAGATAATACAATATTTTATAGGACTTTGTCAATGTTTCGACCATAATATTTCACAGGAATTTTTATCCGAGAAGTTGACAGCTTTCTCTCGGGCGAGTATAACTGATTTTAGAAAATTTTTTATGAGGGTGAAATACAATGGAATCATATGAAGTGTTACGGGATCTTGCGATCATTCTGTTCTCAGCAAAATTTTTCGGCGTCGTTGCCAGAAAATGTAAGGCGCCGCAAGTCGTGGGGCAGATTATCGCCGGGCTTTTGATAGGTCCCTGCCTGCTTGGCTGGATCAATCAGACCGACTTCATTGCAAAGCTCGCAGAAATCGGCGTAATAATATTGATGTTTGAGGTCGGCCTGGAATCGGATCTCAAAGAATTGATGAAGACCGGACCTATCGCCCTGCTTATAGCATGCGCGGGGGTTTTTGTTCCTCTGGTCTTAGGCACTCTGCTGTATATGGGTTTCTACGGCACAGCACCATGGGGCAGTGAAAATTTCTTTAAGGCAGTTTTTATCGGCACAATCATGACCGCAACCAGTGTCAGCATCACCGTGGCTTCTTTGCAGGAACTCGGCAAAATCAAGAGCAAGGTCGGAACCACGATTGTCAGTGCGGCAATCATTGACGATGTGATCGGCATTCTCGTACTCACTTTTGTAATCGGCTTTAAGAACCCTGATTCCAAACCGAGTATGGTTATCTTGCAGACCATTGCTTTTTTCGCAATAGCCATTGTCGGCGGCTATATTGTATATAAAGTGTTCTTCACGCTGGATAAGCGTTATCCGCATACAAGACGTATTCCTATCGTCAGCCTTGCTTTCTGTTTTGCCCTATCTTATATCGCAGAGAAATACTTCGGCATTGCCGACATCACAGGCGCATATATTGCGGGCATCGTGTTGTGCAGTTTGAGCGACAATGAATACATAGAGCGCAAGAGCGATGTTATATCCTATATGTTTTTCGGACCTATCTTTTTTGCAAACATCGGACTCAAAACATCCTTCAACGCGATGAACGGCAAGCTGTTTGCATTCTGTATCTGCTTTGTCCTCGTAGCACTCGGCGCCAAGATCATCGGATGCGGCCTGGTAGGCAAAGTGTGCAAATACAATTGGTCGGATTCTCTCAAAATCGGCGTGGGCATGATGACCAGAGGAGAAGTCGCTCTGATTGTGGCACAGAAAGGCCTTGCCGCCGGACTTTTGACGGCGGATTACTTCACGGCAGTTATCTTATTGATTCTGGTATCTTCAATTGCAACACCTATTATATTAAAGTTGTTGTATACACGAGATGAAAAAAAGTCAGGCGCTGCTGCCGCCTGACTTATCAATTCCCAATACGTTCTACAAAACTTCTTTGATCTGTGCCTCCAGCGCTTCCTTTGACATCGCACCTACCACCGATGCCGCTTCCTCGCCCTTCACGAAGATCTTCATCGTCGGGATAGACATGACGCCGTACCTGGCACGGACTGCTTCCTCTTCATCGATATTGCATTTTCCCACTTTGAGCTTACCTTCATACTCCTCAGCAAGCTGCTCAACAACGGGCGCCATCATCTTGCAGGGTCCGCACCAGTCCGCGTAAAAATCCACCAGCACCGGAATGTCAGACCCCAGTACCTCATTGTCAAAATTGTCGGTAGTAAATTTGTGTTCCATCACAGTCTCCTTTCTTATCTGGAAATAATGTATTTATATATCGGATTGCCTATGGAGGAAAATCTCTCCTCATATTCGGTCATCACATTGCCCTGCATCATCTCCTCGTTGTGATGCAGATCTTCCGTCACCTGATCCAAATGCCACCCGGCAGGCTCCAGCTCCTCCAGCGCAAATTGAAACAAATCACGATTGTCTGTCTTAAATTCTATCACACCGTCACTTACAAGTATTTCATCATATCGATGTAAAAATTCACGGGAAGGCAATCTTCTTTTGGCATGTCTGTCCTTCGGCCAGGGATCGGAAAAATTCAGATAAATTCTGTTGACTTCTGCTTTTCCGAACACCTTTGTAATTTCCTCGGCTTCCATGCGAATAAAAAAAAGGTTGGGCAGAGGATCCGACTCCATTTTCTGAATACCTCTGAGAAGTACACTGGAATATTTCTCGATTCCCACATAATTAATATCCGGATTCATCCTTGCCAGATCCATAATAAACCTTCCCTTGCCCATTCCGATTTCTACGCGGATGGGATGCGGATTACCAAATATTTCTTGCCATTTTCCTTTATAACTCTGCGGTTCATGAATCACATAAGGACTCTCCGCGATTACCTCTCTGGAACCTGTAATGTTTCGCAGTCTCATCTCTTAGTTATGCCTTTCGGGTACATGTCATATCTGTCCTTATTTTACCACGCTTTTTTTCCTTCGGATAGATTGATCCGCATTAGATTATGTTTTTTTATGAAAAAACTACAGTTTTTGGACAAAATAGTGTATGATGATATATGGCAGTGTGTCAAATCCACTGCTATCATAAAATATAACTTATTGACATATACTTCTCTGATTATAGAAAGGCTTGACAGTCATGCTTTGTTCCAAACTGCGAGGAAGCAGATATATCTGTCTCCTGCTTACGCTCTCCGTTCTCTGTTGCAGCTTCTGGCTGACACCGTTCACAGCGTACGCAACGTTAGAAGAATTGGAAGCCGAGGCCGAGGCGCGTAAATCTCTTCCGGTCCAGACAAACGATATAGATAACTGGCCGGTCGGTCCTGCAATCAGTGCGGAATCCGCGATTTTGATGGACGCCAACACCGGTGTTATTTTGTATGCCAAAAATATTCACAAGAAATCATATCCTGCCAGCACAACCAAGATTCTGACCTGTCTGATCGCAATGGAGCGCGGCAACCTCGATGATATGGTTACTTTTTCTCATGATGCTGTTTTCAGCCTGCCTCCCAGATCTTCCAATATGGGTATGGACGAAGGAGAATCTATTACCTTAGAGCAGTGTCTCTACGGTATTCTGGTGGGCTCCGCCAACGAAGTAGCAAATGCGGTGGGCGAACATATTTCCGGCTCCATCGACGATTTTGTTGCCGACATGAACAAACGTGCCGAAGAACTTGGCTGTACTGACAGCCACTTTATGAATACAAACGGACTGCCCGACGATGACCACTATACCACCGTTTACGATCTGGCGTTGATTTCCTCCGCCTTTTTTCAGAATGAAATGCTTTGTAAAATTGACAATACTGCCCGATATCACTTTGAGCCGACTGCCACGCAGCCGGATGATTTCATTTTGAAGAATAAGCATCAAATGATCACCGGAGAGATTGCCTACGAGGGTGTAGTCGGGGGCAAAACCGGCTATACCGATGCGGCGAGACAGACGCTTGTGACCTGCGTGGAGCGAAACGGTATGAAGCTTATCTGTGTCGTTTTTAAGGAGGAGTCCCCCGCACAGTTTACGGACACTGTGGAGCTGTTTGACTACGGATTCAATAATTTTCAGGTGATGAATATCTCAGAAAACGAGGACAAATATCAGATAGAGCCTTCGGATTTTTTGCGGACCGGCAATGATATTTTCGGCAGTTCCAAGCCGATTCTGTCTATAGATTCCGACAGCTATGTCATAATTCCGAATACAATCACGTTCCACGATCTGGATTCGGATATCGATTACAGCATATCGGATGAAAGTCGGATCGCGCAGATTCGGTACTCCTATCACGATACTTACGTCGGGAGCGCGTACCTTGACCTGGCATCGGATACTGCCTCCACATATGAGTTCAATACCAATACCGAAACTACCGACGTGAGCGTAGAGAGAACCGAGCCGGAACCTTCCCACTCTACGACCATTTTCATCAATGTCAAGAAAGTATTGATCGGTATTCTTTTGTTTGCGGGCATCGCCATACTTTTACTTGTTGTACGAGCGTTTATTGTAAACAACAGAAATGCCCGGCGCAGACAAAACCGCGTTAAGAGGAAACAGAATCGCAAAGAGCGGATTCGCTCCGATTTTGATGATTTCGATTTTTAGAACCCCTCTTTATTTTCCTCTGCTGCTTCGTCTTCTCCTGCTTGTCACGGATAACCGCAATCTCTGCTTCCGTGATAAACCTGGAAGTCTTGACGACATACGCTGCGCCGTTCTCCGCTTTACGGATACGGATTTTGGCTTTCATATAACCATGTTTGTCACAGTAGGATACGCTGTAGTAGTGCTTTCCGTTGGGCGAGAACCAACGGATTTTTTTTCGGAGTCCCTTATTACACAGATAGCATTTGGTTCCCATGACCGTCTTGTCTTCCAACACCTGTACCTTATCCGCGAACGCCCGCGAAATGTATTTGGCATATGTATCAAAAACCACGTGTATCTCCGATTCTTTATCCTGCGGGAGATGGAATACATCAAAAGAGTAATTGACCAGCACACTCTCGTCCATCAGTGCCAGAATCTTGGCGGTATAGTAAGCGTCGCTGAATGCCCGATGGAAGGGTATATCTTTCTCAATAGCAAGATAGTCGATGGCGTATTCTAAAGTTCTCCTGGACTTCTTATCTTCATAGGCAATACTAAACAGCTTCTGCACATCCAGAAATTTTATCGGACCTTCCGCGAGCGGTTCCAGTTGATAATATCTGATATTTCTTTGCAACTCCGTCAGATCAAGCGGTCCCCATGTACAGAAAATATAGTCATCCCCGCACCATTCACGAAATTGCCGCATCACTTCCGTAAAGGACCGCCCCTGCTCAAGCTGTTCCATCTGTAAATGAATCAGCTTTCTTGTAACACGGTGCATCTCATGATATACCTGCGGTTTCACAAGCTCACTGAACTCATCAACCATCTTTCTGTCACTATTCAGTTTGATGGCACCGATCTCGATAATTTCAAAGGGAAGAATCCTGGATACTTCTTCCTGACCGGTGCTGCTCTGGTTCCATTCCAGATCCATGATGACATAATTCATAAGTGTTTTCCTGTTACTTATAAAATGAGCCGTAAGCCTTTACCCACAAAAGCTTACGGCTTTGCCATTTGCAATGTTCCCTGCGGGAATCGAACCCACAACTGGGGCTTAGGAGGCTCCTGTTATATCCATTTAACTAAGGGAACAACTG
>JAFLTD010000153.1 GCA_022510625.1 Lachnospiraceae bacterium | reverse complement strand
TAGCTGTTTCCTCTTGCAAAATGGTCAGCTAAATAGTACAATGGGAGATACGGTAAAGTCTGCAAAGACTTTGGTGTTGAGTGTGCGCGCACTCATCATCAGGTCACGGCGGGGCTCCACCCCCGCTGTGGCCTGCCGCATGATTATGTCTCCAATACCCATTATAGAGCATAACTCATGGAATAGCAAGAGTTATTCTGAAAAAACTTGTCAAAAATACAATTTTCTACGGGGAGGGAGGGATTTCTGCATCCCTCCCTTTTTGCCTTTTTGGAATTTTCAAAGCCGCTAAAGGAGGTTGAAACAGATGCCCAATAATAAGTACAACATAGGCGATACAGTGTATTTTGTAGAATCCCAACGGATCATACGGGAGGTAAGAGTAATTAAGTGCGGTGGGGGCTTTTACACGATGAAATTTGTAGATGGCTCCGGGGGAATCCGCCTGAGAGAAAACAGATTATTCAGCACAAAAGAAGAAGCTGAGAAATCCATCTCAAAGACACCGCCCACGCCGCAAAGAGAGAAGCGTTACCGCTCACCATGGGACGATTAAATATGCAAAAAGGTATTGTATAATATTGTTTTTATGTGTATAATAAATTACACTTTAATTTGTGAAAGCGAGGAAACAAACATGATTGAAAACGCAACTGCACAAGAAAAGAAGCGCCCCGGCAGAAAGCCAATGACTCCAGAGGAAAAAGCGGCAGCATCGGCGGCAAGGGCAGCGGAAAAGGCAAAGGCTGATAATCTGAAGCCAGAAATTATTGTCCAGTATCAGGGCAGCGATATCGCCTTGGACACTTTGGTGGATGCTGCAAAGGCAGACTTTCACACCAACAAAAAGCGTACTCTTGTTACTGACTTAAAACTGTACGTCAAGCCAGAGGATAGCATGGCCTACTATGTCATCAACGGCACATTTGAGGGTAAAATTTCCTTAGTAACGACTACTGATGAGTAATCGGAAAAATATGCCTCTAAATTGACAGAAAGCTGAAAAGCTGAGAGCCGCCCGAAAGCCGGGGGTGAAATCTACTTGAGTTGAGACATTGCTATTATGTTAGGGATTTTGCAAATCAGAAAAATCCCCACCCTGCTTACAGTTGTGAGAGTGGGGCGGGGATTTTTACTTATCATCAGTTGAAGTTCCTGTATTGTCGTTCTCCGTGCCTAAACCAAGTCATATTTCATCCTCTTTAAGTGTCTTGTTGCGATTTTTATTGTATTTTAATCCATATAAACTGTTTTTGATAGTAATTAGTAACTGTTCAAGGCAGCTCAACGCATACATTCCATATTCTGTTGCTTGTACGCATTCATTTGCAGTTTCTTCACAAATAGTCTCTTGCGAGAAAAATTCTTGCTGGATCTTTTGGTTTGCAGCGAGCAAACGATCGTCTGCTTTTTGTAAATCATCTTCTGAAGGCAAAGCTGATTTTAGTTCAGACGATAATACTGTATTCAAAAAGCGAAGATACCCTATAATCACAAAGCACGTATTTGAATGGATATGCCATGCTTCATAACAGCTTTTGTAATCTTTTTTTCGGTATTCTCGGTCAAGTTTGAACGCATAAGCTCGGTATGCGTCGTGCATTTTATCTATTCGTTTTTCCATTTTCGGGATTATATCAGAATAAAATGCTACATTCTTGTCACGTAAATTCGTATAACTTAGAATAATAAGACTTGCAATAAGTCCAAAAGCTAAACTTAGGAATGCGTTGCTTAACCAATTCCAAATCCAAAAATCTGCTGTTTCGTACAACAGTGAAAGTCCAAATGAAGTCCCAAGGCTAATAACCAACCCAATTATGCCAAAAATGAGCCATCTTTTTCTCCGCAATGGGCGCGGAACATATGCAAATGGACTATTACTTATGTCTGCTTTATCTAAGGATTCTATTTCACTAAGATTCTCTTCAAACCATTCCTCGTATTCGTGTTCTGTCATTTTATTTACCCTCTTGTCAGTTCTTGGTACATTTTCATCAACTCCGCCACGCACTGGCTCTCGGTCATATCTTTGACGGAGAAGCCATACGCCTGCATCACGGCCCGGTCGTTCTGCTGGTGGGCGCGGCGCAGCTCCGGGGGCATGGTGGTCTCATCATAGAGATCGGCAAGGGAACTGTCAGGGTAGAGGGCGCGGGCATCGAGGATGGCCTGAGCAGTCTGCTCAATTTTGGCCTTCTGTGCGTCTGTAGGGGTGGGCCAAGGGAAGTTGTTGTAGACAGATGGAGAATAACGAAAATCGCTTTTTATTCTTCCGCAAACGACTCGCATCCAAGCATTGTGTACATTTGATGTCAAAATACCAAACTCGTATATGGTCACATCAGGAATAATGCTACAGGCATCGCCAGCTATAATATTCGGAGAGACAAATCCGATTGGAATATATCTTCTATTTTGCGATGAGTGTCTCGGAAATACAAGATATGTTGATTTAGGCTGTCGAATCTGGCAGAATAAATACGGATAGCTTGCCATCTTTTGAATGCGATCTGCATTACTACTTTCACGGAGTTTCTTTACACGCAATAGGCGTTCCTTAATTGCGCCAATATTGACATATTCAGATGGATTGCCTCCTTGGAACCATAAGCAATAACGTGAATGGCTCCCAAGTTTATCATGTAAGAATTCTTTTGCCCCAATAAATGGCTTTATGTATTTGCATAGAATTGGGTATTTCCCTTCTAAGTCTGCTTTCTCCTGCACTGTGAGAGTTAATGCCCCATCATCAGTTGGAGGGCTTCCTGTGGTCATTTTAGGCAGACCATTTTGCGGTTTATTTACTCTGTTAGTAATCCACATATCTGGAGCATCATACAGATAGGGATTAATATGTTGTACGATTCGACTACTATTTGCATCAAAAAGTTTTTTACATAAATGAGAATTATCTGAATTAGTAAAACCAATGATTACACAATGGACTGCTGCTTTATCATTAGCTTCGCTATCCCATATAAATGTCCTATATGCAAAGAATATAGACGCACCTTTATCCATCATTCTCTTCCAGAATGTTGGGACTGATTCACCTTGACAGATTGAATTTGTTGATACGAATGCAGCCTTAATATCTGCTCTCCCACTATCATTCATAAAGTCTAAAGCCTTTTTATACCAACATATAACGTAGTCAAGTTTTGTCTCTATTTCACCTTTTCCCCATATAAGGCCCATGTCATCAGATTGCTGTTTAGAACGAACGGATTGCCCCACAAAAGGAGGATTGCCCATGATATAGTTCAGTTCCCACTTGGGGACAACACTCTCCCAATCAAGCCGCAGGGCGTTCCCCTCGGTGATATTGGCATAGGATCTCAGCGGCAGAAAGTCCAGCGTCACCCGCACTACATCCTCGGTGGCCTTCATCATCTGGCTTTCTGCGATCCACAGGGCTGTCTTTGCCACGGTTACGGCAAAATCGTTGATTTCAATACCGTAGAATTGACCGATGGAAACTTGAATAGGGTTACCCATATCTAAAACAATTTGGTCACGGTTCAGCAAAGCAATGACCTGATTCTCCAGCCGCCGCAGGGAGATGTATGTTTCCGTCAGGAAGTTCCCTGAGCCGCAGGCGGGATCAAGGAATTTCAATCCCGCCAACTTCTTTTGAAACGCCTCCAGCTTGGCCTTGCGGGTTTTCTCTACCGTGACGGCTTCGATCTCCGCAAATTCCGCTTTCAGCCCATCCAAAAACAGCGGGTCTATCAGCTTGTGAATGTTCTCGATGGACGTGTAGTGCATACCCCCGGAACGCCGGGTCTCGGGATTCAACGTACTCTCGAAAACCGCGCCGAAAATCGTGGGGCTGATAGCAGACCAGTCGAAGTCCTCGCTGGCCCGCCGCAAAATGAGGTCAATGATCTCATCCCCTAAACGGGGGATTTCAATTTCCTCATCGGCAAACAGACCGCCATTGACATAGGGAAACGCAGCTAAATCATCATCCAGGTATTTATCCCGCTGGGGAATGTCTTGATCCAGAACATGGAACAGGTTGATTAAGGCTCTCCGATCTTCGGCCCGGTGGTGCTCCAGATAATCGTGGAACATACTCTTGCTGCCGAAAATTCCAGCGTCCTCAGCATAGAGGCAGAACACCAGCCGGACGCACAATTTGTTCAGACTTTTCAGCGTCTCCGGGTCGCTTGGGTCTTTATACTGCTTCAAAAGAGCATCGTAAAGTACCCCTACCAGCTCACCAGCCTGCAGGGAGATCTCCATCTCTTTTTTGATATGTTCGCTGCCCGTGTCCACCAAAAATTGCAGGCGGTGATACTCTTTTTCCAAATCCGCCAGCTTGAGAATCTCTGGCTCATCATTAGGTCGATTCATATCATGAATGCGGAACTCTTGGAAGTTACAGACCACGATCCAGCGGGGATTTTGGTCATGGGGCAGATACCCGGCGTATCGGCGGGCCTGCTGGAATGGAGTCAGAACACTGCCATCTGACTGCTTGTACCCCCGTGACAGGTCAATATCGCGGCCTTTCTGCTCAATCAGGACACGGGTATCGGCAATATAACCGTCGATGAAGCTGGTGTGATCCAGTTTAACAGGCAGCTCAAAGGCAATATACTTTTCTGGCTCCTCCACGCCGTAGACCTTTTGGAGCAGGGCAAGCCAAAATGCTTGTGTCTCTTGCTTCTCATCGCCCCGGCCCGCCCAATCAGCGGCGAATTGCCTCGCGGCGGTGCGGCATTGTGCGTCTGTCATGGCGGTGTCCTCCTTAACTGCTTTTCTGACAGAATACAATAAACTGGAAGTTATCTTAATTTTTTGAAAAGACGAGCACTCCAAAATTCCATGCCAAGTTCATCTATATAGAAATGCAAAATTGCCCGAAAATTTTTTGTAGCTGTGCCGAGCATGATCATATCTACTTCATCTGCCACTTCTCTTTCGACATATCGAAACAGTCTCTTCCCGATTCCACGACCCCGGAATGCCGGCTTCACATATAGCTCTTCGATCTCAAAGTATTTTGTACCAATCTGATAGACAGAGGTTGTTTTTTCGGTAACTTCCTTATGCCCGAAAAGATAGCCTATCATCACGGAATCTTCAAACGCTACGAAAACACGGTTCCCTTTAATGTCATCCGGCGTGTTCTTTATGTATCCATGACAGCAGTTTTCCGTTTCCCACGCTTCGGAAAGAGAAATCAACTGTTTTAATAATTCCTCTGTTAAAG
>JAFLTD010000152.1 GCA_022510625.1 Lachnospiraceae bacterium | reverse complement strand
CGATAGCAAGACCTAACCCGAAGTGCCCTTTGGTGCTTCGGGATTTTTCTGCCCGATAGAAGCGGTCGAAAATGTGGCGCTTATCTTCCTCGGGAATTCCGACACCTGTGTCAGTCACTGCGATTTCAAAAGAAGTCTTTCGCCCGTTCCGATAGGAAAGCGCAAGCTCGATCTGCCCGCCCGCAGGTGTGTAGCTGACCGCATTGTGCAGCAGGACGGACAGCACTTGCGCAATACGGTCTAAATCACAGTTGCAGCGTGCTATGGGGGCATCCGGCAGCACAAGAGACAGCGAGAGTCCGTTTTGCCTGCACAGAGGTTCAAAAGCTTCATAGGCATTGAGGCACAGTGTGTCCAGTTCCGTGGATTTACGTTCTATGGAAAAACTGTTCATGTCGGAATGGGCCAGGGTGAGCATATCATCAATCAGGTTGTTCATCCGGCGGCCCTCCTTGTGAATGGTGTTGATAAATCCTGCCTGCTCTGTGGCGTCGGCGCTTCGACAGCATTCACTGCTGGCGAGAATAACCGCAAGAGGCGTGCGGAGTTCGTGGGATGCGGCGGCGACAAACTGCATCTGCTTTTCATGGTTTTCCTGAAGAGGTTTTAACAGCCTGCCGGTAAAAAACCATGCAAAGACGAACAACACCGTGACCGCGCCGAGGTTGATCCAGACAAAGAGGATGCGTTGGCGCATGATGGATTCATGCAGCGAACCTAAAGGACACAGTATGACAATCTGTGACAGGGAGCCGGCCCTCTCTATATCGATGATGGAACAAAAGTACGTATTGCCGGTGGTGGGAGACTTAAATTCGTATTCGGTGTGCCAGATGCCGGAATAATCACTGCCCTCAGCGGCGAGGTCATAAACTTCAAACATGGTGTTGTAGGCATCAAGACTCTCGGACAACAACTCCCGATCGGATGAATTTGTCGTACCGTGCAGTGTGTTGTAGAGAAAAGGAACACCGTTGTCCAGGGCAAATATGCGAAAGCCGTTCTGCGCTTCAATCCGTGCAAGCCATTGCATGGAGATAGAGCCGGACTGTTCCAAGCCGGTGGCAATCGTGCCGACATCATTCTGAAAAGAACGGAATTGGCTGTCGTAGAGACCTTTTTCCGACACACCCAGATAGAACAGTGATATGATGAGAATAATGGCGGCGGTAGTGCCGCCGCACAATATGGTAAAAAATAAATGTGCCTTACGAAACATGGGAATCCTTTCCGACTTCTACTTATCTGAAGGGCAGTCTGCTTTTTCTGGGGGGGGGTAATGCAGGTTCCTGTATCAGCTTGTAACCTACGCCCCGTATTGTCTTGATCTGCAGTGTGCTTCCTACGGTCTTGAGCCGCCGCCGCAGAAAGTACACGTAGTTATCGAGATTGCCGTCTTCCACTTCGCTGTCCGGGCCCCATACTTTCAGAAACAACGTCTCGCGAGCCAGGGTCTGTTCCGGCATGTGCAGAAAACTCTCCAGAAGGCTTCCCTCACGTCTGGACAGCGTGGTGCTGCCCGATGGACCGGTCAGGCACATGTCACGATTCGACCATGTGACGTCATGGCAGGAGCAGAGGTCGGGCTGCGCGTTCAACACGGTAGAACGCCTCGTGACACATCGTATTCTTGCTAACAGTTCCTCGAAATCGAACGGTTTCACCAGATAGTCGTCCGCGCCGAGGTCCAAGCCCTCTATCTTGTCCTGCAGTGTGCCTAACGCCGTGATCAGAATGACAGGAGCATTGACGGACTGCCGCCGCAGAGCGGTCAGCACTTTCGTTCCTTCGCGGCAGGGAAGCATGCGATCCAGCAAAATGACATCGTAGATATTCTGTTCTCCGTAATAAAGAGCTTCATCTCCGTCGTGGCAGGAATCCACGGTATAGCCCTGCCCTTTGAGCTGCCATGTCAGCGCCCTGTTCAAATCCTTGTCGTCTTCTGCCAGTAATACGCGCATGATGCATCCTTCCTTTCAACAATAGGCTCCGGCATCCGGCGGCAATGCCGCAGTGCTAATGGAGTCCCGGTTCTGTCGTTACTATATCATAACATACGAATCTTTAAAGAATCTCTAAGAATTTCTTAATATATTTAGAGGGAGAAAAAAGATAATATGATATTTGTACAATATGTCAGGGAGTTTGACATCTTAATAATCTTTAGATAGATTTTAGAGATTGGTTTGGTATGCTGTCCATGTTAGAAATAACAACATAGCTTAGGAGAGGAAGACAGTATGGTTATCAGAAAAAATAAGAAAAAATTTTTAAGTATCCTTCTGGCGGCTGCAATGGTATTATCCGTGGCAGGCTGCGGAGGAGATGGCGGTGCGGCGGGGTCCCCGGGTACGGATGGTACCGGTGCGGGAAACGGTACAGACTCGCAGCAGAATGCGCCAGGCAAAGAGAACGAAGGCGGGGACGGACAGACTGCCATGGGACGTTATGTGGAGGTGGAGTATGACCTGTCGGAGCAGTTGTCAAGGCCTAGGGTTATGCGTATGCTGGAGGACGGAAGTCTTGTGATACTTGACGCCAACACGGGAGTCCTTGTGTCAGAGGACCAAGGCGAAACATGGAGCGATGATACGCCGGGTTGGTTCACTGCCATGAAGAACGATCAGATCTACATCACTTCCATGGATATTGCGCCGGACGGCACGGTGGTGGTCGGCTACAATCCGAAATCGGATGACAATGATTACAATCCGGTGGCGAAGGTGATCCTGCCGGACGGCACGGAAGTGCAGATAGTGATTAACTTTACGGAAGAGAATAAATATGTCAAGCAGGTCGTCGCAAGCGATGAAGGGCGTATATTCGTGGATACATTAAGCGGTATCTATGAGGTTCATGAGGACGGCAGCAGCGAGAAAGTGCTGACACCGGAAGACACCGATTATATTTGGGTCAAGGGGAACCTGCTGTTTATCGATACCGGATGGGAAACTGTCGAGGCGCCCACCATCTATGATCTGGATGCGGGCGAGTACATAGAGGACAGTGCAATCATCGAATTTGTCAATGAAAATTATGCGAATCGCAATTATAACGGAGCGGACTACGGCACCATGTATCTGATGCCCGGCGATGACGGGGCGGTCTATGTGGTGGGATACAAGGGAATCCACCGCCATGTGATTGGCGGCAACATGATGGAGCAGATTGTGGACGGCAACCTGTCGATGCTGAGCAATCCGAACTATAGCATTGTTTCTATCATACAGCCGGATGAGAACGTATTTCTGGTACTATGCACAAGCGGCAAACTGCTGCGGTTTACATACGATCCCAATGTGCCCTCGGTGCCGGAAAATATGATCACAATCTACAGTCTGCGGGAGGATGAAAATATCAGACAGGCAATTGCACTCTATCAGACGCAGCATCCGGATACCTTCGTATCCTATGAGATCGGCATGAGCGAGGGAGATGCGGTGACGAGAGAGGATGCCGTGAAGAGACTGAACACGGAAATCATGGCGGGCACCGGTCCCGATTTGATCGTGCTGGACGATCTGCCGATCAGTTCCTATGTAGACAAGGGTTTACTGCTTGATCTGACCGACTATTTTGCACAGTACAGCACGAAGGAGCCGCTTTTTGACAACATCATTGAAGCAATGAAGATAGACGGCAAAGCATATATGGCGCCTGTGACCATTGGCTTGCCGATGATAGCGGCGCCGGAGGAGTATATCGCAAATGTGACAAATCTGTCAGGTGTGGCGGACGCCGTGGAAATGCTGCGGGAGGAACACCCGGGAGAGAACATCATCGGCATGTGCAGTCCGGTCAGCATCATGAAACAGTTTGCGGCGACCAGCGCCCCGAAGTGGGTCAAGGAGGACGGCACACTGGATCTGGAGAGCATCGGGGAGTATCTGGAGCAGTGCAAACGCATTTATGATGCACAGATGGACGGTTTGGATGCGACTATTGCACAATACTATGCGGAGCGCACCGAAAAGATGGCGGCTTTCAACGGTTTCGACGAGTATATGTACAATGAGAGAATGTACCTGGGGATTTACACCTATATTATCAGAGAAGGGTATATGATTCCCGGCTGGACGGATGCCGCTTACGACTATTTAGAAGTGATGTCACTGAATAGGGCAAAAGGATTTGAGGATACGGAGGTCATATCCATGGAAGGACAGTGCAGCAATATCTTTCGCCCGAGCACCATACTTGGCATCAATGCCACATCGGAGAAGATTGACGCGGCAAAAGGGTTTATGGATGTATTTCTCTCTGCGGACAACGCGCACGGTGAGTACAGCGGATTCCCGCTTAATCGGGAGGCGTTCGACATACAATTTACGCCGAATGAGGACTGGCTGGGAGAAAACGGCGAGTATAGTTCGTGGGTGACAGGTGATGCGGAGGGTAACATGATATCCTATCAGGAATACTGGCCCACTGACGATCAGATTGCGGCGCTGAAATCACAGATTGCCTCTTTAGATACAGCATATATTCCCGACAGTGTGCTGGAGAAAGCAGTCTTTGACGGCGGAGTCGAGTATATGAGATACGACAGAGACTTGGAGAGTATCCTGACTTCGATTGAGAGGGCGGTAGCGATCTATATGGCGGAGTAAAGTGTTTTTCAGAGGAGCGGATTGATGGTCCGCTCCTCGCTTTTTAAAATCGGTATTGGTTATAATATCCTTTTTTTTAATATTGCTTGACGTTGCATATAAATATCTGTTATGATTAACATAATATAGTATTTATAAGTAGGTGTTTGTTTCCTGAAAGGATGTGCGTAAAGACATATGATGACGCTCAGATTAAATATCTGTTATGATTTGACCAAGGCGGAATTGGTTGAAAAAATGCAAAACGTCTATATTTGTGAGGAGGTTGTGTGCCACCCGTCAAATGAAGAACCGAAAGCGTTGATTGATAAGACCGAAAATGCAGACGTTCTTATTGTTACGGATAAGTGCGCAGTGGTTGAATCGATTGATAAGAAAGAAAATGTTTATATCATATATATGGGTAATTATGCCGACCTAGCGGGTTTTGCCGATAAGGCAGATGATGTATGGCCCGCGGATGAAGCAGATGATTTTATCTTGATGCGTTTTGAACGGTTCCTTTCTATTATGTATGAGAAACATAGAGCATGGACATTTAATTATCTGTTGGATAAAACGATCAACAGTATGCCCGACCTTTTATGGTATAAACGTGTAGATGGCATACATATGCTGG
>JAFLTD010000151.1 GCA_022510625.1 Lachnospiraceae bacterium | reverse complement strand
CCTCTGTGCTTTCCAGCGATTTCAGCTCCCGTACCACGCTCATCAAGAGGTCAACAGCTTCTTCAAGCTGTGCAATCGCTTCTTCTCCACTTTCAATTGGATCGGGCAAATCCTCATAATCCACGATAGAATCATCACGAATCAATCCCAGATCGAGGCTGTTGCCCTTTTCAGCAATCTGCTCTCTGGTGAATACACTCATACGCTCATCCTGTACGGCGTGGCGGTCAGACGCTTCATAGGCTGTCTCAAACTCCGCAAAGTGCTCTGTTTTCAGCGGATTGGTCTTGCCAAAGGACGGCATATTGGTGCGCAGGTCATAGAACCACACCTCACGGGTGTTATCCTTATCGGTCTTCCCTCTGGTAAAGAACAGCACATTGGTCTTCACGCCTTGGGCATAGAAGATTCCTGTGGGCAGACGGAGAACCGTATGCAGGTTGCACTTGTCCATCAGGTCAATGCGGATTTTCTCGCCGTCCCCGTCAGCAAACAACACGTTATCAGGCAGAACAACGGCGGCTCGGGCCTTGCCGTCTGCTTTCAGGCTGCGATAGATATGCTGTAGGAAGTTGAGCTGCTTGTTGCTGGTAGGGAAGGTGAAGTCATCACGGGTAGCGCGCTCACCGCCCTTTTTGGTGCCGAAGGGAGGATTGGTCAAAACCAGATCATAGCCCCGCAGACTTTTTCCCTGATTGGAGAGGGTATCGGCAAGCAGAATTTGCCCTTCGATGCCATGGAGCATGGCGTTCATCAGGGCCAAACGGTGGGTATCATGTACCAGCTCACAGCCGGTAAAGGCTTCTTTGCGCTCAAATTCAGCGGTATCGACATCCAGATCAAAGAACTCATCGGTGCGCTCCCGGACATATCGGCTGGCGGCAATCATAAAGCCGAAAGTACCACAGGCGGGGTCGTTGCACCGCTCTCCCGGTTGGGGTTTCATCAGCCGTACCATCAGGTCGATCAGGACGCGAGGGGTAAAGTATTGCCCAGCGCCTGATTTCTTTTCGCTCGCGTTCTTTTCGAGCAGACCTTCATACAGGTTGCCAAGGCCTTCTTCTCTGGCAGAATACCAGTCCAGTCCGTCAATGGTGGTGATAATCTTCTCCAGATTCTTAGGCTCGTCAATATTAGTGGCTGCGCCCTGATAGATTTCCCGGACACGGCCCGTGCAGTTCTCGCCTAAATGGGATAAAAGCTCTTTGTAGAACTTCTTCAGCTCTACGCCGCTTTTTGAGATCAACTCGTTCCAGCGATAGGATTCCGGTATCTGACTTTCAGTGTCCGTTTCCTTTGCCATTTTTAGAAAAAGAATATAAGTAAGCTCGGTCACATACTGGTGATATGTAATGCCATCATCGCGCAGGACATTACACAAGTTCCAGAGCTTTGATACGATCTCTTGGGTGGTCATCTCATGCCTCCTGCTCGTTGCCGATCAATTTCCATCTGGCGTCCGATTTCAGCAAGACAGGCGTTGATTGCCTCCTGCTGGTATTCGGCATCAATGCCTCTGGCAGCGTTGCAATAGTCAGAAATGGCCTTTGCCATATCATGAATCTTTTTCTGCTGATCCCAGAACTTGTTCTGCGCTTGAATCTGCTGAAGATAGTTTGGGTTGGTGTATGTTTGATTGAAAATTGTATAGGGGTATTGATTATAAATCATGCGCTTCTCCCTCCATCATCGTACAGGTACTCATTCAGTTCCAATACGATACATTCTAATTGATTTTGAAATACCTTGTCGATCTTTGCAAACCCGCCTTGTGCCTTAAAGCGTCCATCTTCATCAAAGACAGTGATGTTGAGTACTGATTCCTCCATCAAGTACTTTTCCATTCGCGCGATCCAATTAAGTTCCTGCCTTGAGAAGCTGTGCGCTTTTCTCAGCCTATCCACC
Source organism: Lachnospiraceae bacterium (assembly GCA_022510625.1). Lineage (GTDB taxonomy): Bacteria > Bacillota > Clostridia > Lachnospirales > Lachnospiraceae > UBA3282. The sequence continues at coordinate 3,438 of JAFLTD010000151.1, read as the reverse complement.
GCTCGGCGGATTCGGGCTTCATGGCTGATTAAAGTGGAACCAATGGCATAGCGACGAATCAGGCTAATCATATCCGCGGCCATTTCCTGATTCGTTATTTGAGAAATGGCTGTGTTGAGCTGTTGCTTGGTGAATCCCTCCCGGTCTAATGCTAAGATCAGGCTTTTCAGGCTTTCACGAGTCAACTCTCGCGGGCGAGTGCAGACGATATTCAGCGCAGCTATCTCGTTCATATTGGCCTGCACATAGGCTGCAAACGCATCCAGATAATCTTCTGGACGGCTGCTTTCACCATAGCCTCTTTCATGGGAAAGAAGTCGATCTTCCGCATCGGAGATCACTACCGAACGGCCCACGCTCGCTTTTTCCCCTTGCAACATTTCAAACAAATCATGGTGTGCAAGCAAGTTCTTCTTTGCATCCAATGGAGCCTGACGTTCGATCTCTTGGATAAACTGCGTCGGATCAAATCCGCCTGACATATCAATGAAATGCTCCATTACCTTGCTGCTCATATTACGCTTTCTGCGCTGCAGCTTGGCGACAATCTGGTTAATCTGGTTCTGAATCTGCTGTTCATCTTCCAAAACTTCCAAGCCTTCTAAAAGTTGCGTGAAGGATGTGGCAGGATTTGAAACAACAGGCTTCATCGTATTTACATTTTCAAGAGAATCATAAACACCCACAGGATCATAAATCTCGAAATGGGTTTTATGGATTTCTGGGCAGAGCCGTGTGGCTCGTCCAAGCATCTGTTCAAACAGGATACGGGATTTCACACGGCGCATGAAAACAAGTGTGGTAATTTCTGGCACATCAATGCCTGTGGTCAGCAAATCAACCGTAACAACAATGCTGGGGAAACGCTCATTTTTAAAACGCTTGATTGCTTCCTGTACCTTCTTGGGATTCCCACCGCCAACGCTGCCCGTGATCTTCTTAATGGCATCGTTATCAACGCCTGTTTTTGAATAGATCTTTTTGAGAAGTTGAACAATGAGGTCGGCATGGGCGTCATCAACAGCGTATATGAGTGTTTTCCCCTGTTCCTCAGGTATTTCAGGATCAATATCGCGGGCAATTTCTTCCAACACGGTTTGATTGAATTTTTCTGTAATGACTTGGCGATTAAAAGCGTCAATGTCAAAATCCAATTCGTCATCCAGCAGCTCGCTGTTTGTGATTTCTCCTGTAAAGGGATCGTATAGCGCTACAGTGTCCCCTTGCTTGTAATGGATACCGTGCTTGCTCAGCTCCGTCTCAATCTTATGGGGAGCATCATGGTCTACCAGATAACCTTCGATAACAGCTTCACGATATGTATACTTGAAGACAGGCTGACCGAAAATCTGAGTTGTCTGCAAGGCAGGAGTGGCTGTCAGGGCAATCTTGACCGCATCAAAGTAATCAATGACAGAGCGATATTTGCTTTGGTAATCCCTCTGGTCGCGGTATAAAAGCTCATCCTCACCCATTTCCTTATCGAGAATATATCCCCGGTGCGCTTCGTCAACAATAACAAGATCATAATCTGTCACAGCAGGCATCGAATCATCATCACTATAAAGAATTCGCTTGACCATTCCCTGAACCGTAGCAACTTGTATGCGGGTTTCCCTGTCTATCTTTTGATCTTCCAGCCCCTTGATATTGTATATATCGTCAAGTGTCATCAAATCTTCCAACTTGACTTCTTTGAACACATCCTCTGCCTGTTCGCCCAAAGCAGTACGATCAACCAAGAAAAGGATTCGACGGAAACGTCCTGTTTTCAGAAAACGATAAATCATTCCAAGGATGGTTCTGGTTTTGCCTGTGCCTGTAGCCATAGCAAGAAGAATAGTCCTTTGCCCTTGCATGACAGCAGTTTCCGTTGCTTGAATCGCCTTGATTTGATAGTCTCGCAGGTTCAGCCCATCTTTGTCTCTCAGCAGATCGTATGGCATTTGTTTGAGATCACGGTCACAGGCGGCTATATCTTTTTCTAACAGTTCTAAAATACCATTGGGGCTCATCCAACCGCGCAACGCTTTGGGTGCGTTCGATGGCTCCCGAAGATCCAAAAACCAGATTCCTGATTTTGTTTCTAACTGCTGAAGATACGGTCTGCCATTGGTCGCAAAAGTGAAAGGTACTTTATATTCTCCCCAATTCCCCATTTGATAATCAGCATCTACTAATCTTATGCTGCGGGAATAGTCTTTGCATTGGTAGTCAATGACCGATGGAATGTCCTTATGAATCGCTTTCGCCTCAATAATGCCTACGAGCTGCAGACCAACAAATAAAGCATAATCGGCATAACCTTTATTGCCAATTGTAGAATCTGTCGGCCATTCAGCAATGGCGATATTGCGTCCTTTAACAGGACGAGTACCTTTTGAATACCGTAACTTTTCCGTATCAGCTTCCCAGCCAACTTTGCGAAGCTGTTCATCAATCAAGTATCTCGTTTCAGCTTCGGATTTGATGCGTTGGCTTGCCGCTTTCCCAGATTGCTTTTGACGTTCTTCTTTCGATATAGCCGGTGCAAGTGAAGCGGCTATTTCCGCCTGCCTTAATAAGCGATCTTCTTCGAGCGCCTCAGCTTGCAAATCAGGTATGATGGTATGATCTTGCGGGATAGGCATAATAAAGGCTGTGCCCTGATAGCTCCAGTCCCCATACGTTTGCATAAACCATTCGCAGAGGCCGTGGGCCATTTGCAGAAGGGTCTTACCATCTTCAACAGAACCATAATTCTCATGAACAGCCAGATTTCGCTTCTGACGTAATACATGAAGAATCTCGACCAAATCCTGGCCAATCATTCCTTCACGGGAAAGAGCATTGATACGATTCACTGCGGTATTGTCAGAAGGAAAAGGGAGCCGATCATAAGTGAATATCAGATTAACAATTGTTTCTCCGATCATTCCCAACTTCATAAGGCAGGAATTGGGATCGCTATAGCAATACCGCTCTGCCAAAGCACCAAAATTGGACAGAACAGGAAAGTGGTTTTTCAGAAAATCAAAGTTTGATTTCATTGCTATACCTCCCGCAGGACTCTTGCCATCTATTATAACTGCTGATGCGTTTTTTTGCAATTATTATCCATACAAAATTGCTTTTGCATTGTAGTCTTTAATAGTCAGTAGCATGATAGCTGTTAATATAAAGAATAGAGGAATAAACAGTTCAGGGTATCTGTCATACATGATCTTACTCAAATAACTTAGTGATACAGTGGCGTGGTTATTTTGAGGCATGCCAATGCTTTTTTGAGCTCGAACAAAATTTAAAGCGATCAATAATTTTTGCATCTTCACATTCGTGTTTAAAACCTCGCAAGCAATGTTTGAGGGTACCCACAAACGATTTTTTTGTTGAGGGAACATCTCCCCCAAGCCCCATTGATCGCATGATAAATCATGCGGCTGCGCGTTTGAAAACGCT
>JAFLTD010000150.1 GCA_022510625.1 Lachnospiraceae bacterium | reverse complement strand
TAGCTGCTTATAATGATAATTTGAAACTTAAAAAAGACTGGGATAACATTATGAGCTATAATCCCAAAAGAATCTTGTACGCTCATGCGAACGAAAAAATAATAGTATAGATACAAATATTTGATTTGAGAGCCAATTTATGATATGTAAAGTTGATTGAAAGGTAGAAAAATGATTTGCAGAATAAGAAAATGGGAGTTATCAGATGCAAGAGATTTAGCCATGGCTATTTCTAACAAAAAGATACAGAATAATCTCAGGGACGGCTTGCCTTACCCATACACGGAGCAGGATGGAGCAGTATTCATTTCTGATATGCTTTCTGCAGATGAAAATGAAACATTTGCTTTTGCCATTACAATAGATAATAAGGTGATTGGAAGCATTGGAGTTTTTCGACAGGGTAATATACATAGACTGACTGCAGAATTGGGGTATTATATTGCGGAAGAATATTGGGGCAGGGGAATTATGACTGAAGCTGTAAGACAAACCTGTGAATATGTTTTTGACAACAGCGATATTATCCGTATCTATGCAGAGCCGTTTGCATACAATATAGCCTCTTGCAGGGTACTTGAAAAAGCAGGATTTCAGTATGAGGGCACATTGAGAAATAATGCTGTAAAGAATGGTAAAATTATTGATATGAAGATGTACTCTATGCTGAAAGCAGAAATATAAGATTGCTATTGCTCAATGTTGCTAATGAGAAATGTATTTTCTTGATGATTGTATATATATGGTGCTAGCACCATGTGATAAGCGTGAATGCAGCAATTGTGCTTGGACAAATAGAAAAGGCTGATGAAATTCATAGTAATTATATAAAGAGTAGACTTTATTCAACAGGTAAATATAATGAATGGGAGGCAATTATTTGTTTACGAGATGCATGTGAAGATCATCACTTTTATAATACAAAAAGTTGGATAGAGAGAAAGGAAACAAAAGATAAAATTAAGTTTCCAAATGAAAAAAGAATTATTAGTAAAGTGGTTTTTGATTGTAGTCTTAAATTTAATAGTAAATCAAAAAAATTAATTATGCCATAGAAGTTAAAATGCAGCATTTGAACAGCAAAACCTATACAAAATAATTTAAGTAGCAAGCTGAACTTGCCGAGTAGAGTTATTTGTGGAACAGAGGAAATCCTATTAAGAGAACTGACATATGTGTAATGTGGGTGCGGAGCGTAATGCTCCGCATTCGTAATTCTTGGTGCAAAATAAACTTCTGTTATGATATACTCATTTTGGACTAAGAGAAAACTTTGAAGTTTGAGGAGTGTTGTATGGATAGAAAAGAAGTAATAAGAGAAAAAGTATTAGGTTTGGGTGTTGATGTGTGTGGATTTGGAGGAGTAGAGCGATTTGCGGAAGCACCGATAAATTTTCGACCTATAGATTTGTACCCGGATTGTAAATCAGTTATTGCAGTAGGAATAGCACTTCCAAAGGGGCTTCTTCGCGTTGAATCAAGACTGATATACGGACATTTTATTGCAGATGTGGTACACAAGGTGGATGAAATCGTATTTTCGGCATCAAAAATCATTGAGAAAGAATATGATGGAATATGTGTACCAATTCCTTCGGATGCTCCTTATGAATATTGGGAAACGGAAACTATGACAGGTAAAGGGTTATTATCAATGAAACATGTGGCGGTAGCCTGTGGAATTGGTCAAATTGGGAAAAGCAGTTTGTTATTAAATCCGAAATATGGAAACAGACTTACATTAGGTGCTATCATAACCAATTTGGATTTTGAAAGTGACCCGCTTTGTGAGAATATATGCCTCCCCGAATGTACCAAGTGTTTACATTCTTGTCCTGTATTAGCGATACAAAATAAATCTGTTACACAAATGAAATGTAGGCAAAATACTTATGGCAAAACAACAAGAGGATTTGATACTGTTGATTGTAATAAATGCAGAAGTGAATGTCCGGTACGTGATGGACTTCTTTGAAGAGGGTTCACCAATTTCAGTTCTACGGTGCATTTTTTAAATGGCAGATAGTTTATATGATTATTTGCCATTATCTGTATTATCTGTATTTTGCAAAATGAAACGAAATTTTTGTACCCAAGTGGGATTACATTTATGATAAGGAGAAAAATAACGACTTTTCCAATGCACATATGGAAAAAGAGTCGGAGACAATGTTTTATTATGCACCGGAATGAAATAACATGGGACAAACTTTTAAAAATTAGAACAACCGGCCGCGATGATTCCTGTTCAGATCAATACCGTTATCCATATGAACCGACACCGTACAGTGTTTTGGAGAGATTATCTGACAGAAGATATATAACAAAGGAGAATACCCTTCTGGATTACGGAACGGGAAAAGGCCGTGTTTGTTTTTATCTGTCTTATCAGACCGGATGTAAATCTATTGGAATCGAATATGTTGAGCGCATATATTTCGGAGCAGTGGAAAATCAAATGACAGCTGTTTCCGGAAAAAGGGTTACTTTTATCAGGGAGAGTGCAGAGAAATACCAAGTTCCGACGGATGTGGACAGATGCTACTTTTTCAACCCGTTTTCTGTCAAGATACTACAGAAGGTGCTGGTAAGAATTCTTCATTCTTACTATGAAAACCCGAGGGAAATCAAGCTGTTTTTTTATTATCCATCGGATGAATATGTGGGATATCTCTTGGCACAAGAACAGTTGATGTTCGTTGATGAAATTGACTGCAGAGATATTTTCGGCGGGAATAATGCAAGAGAGAAAATACTGATTTTTGAAGTGGCCTGAAAATGCAGAGAAAGACTCCGAGTCTCATTTAAAACTGCAAAGACGGATAGGTAAGGTGAAAAATATGTTTTTCATAATGGGCATTAATCAAGGGAGAAAAGATTTTGAATATAATCAGATGATCATCTGCAGTAATTGCGGCTCATATGGCAGGTATCAGGTTTTTATGACATATATGTGCCTGTCACTTTTTTTCATTCCTTTCTTTAAATGGAATAAGCAGTACTATGTGCAGAGTACATGCTGTAATACAGTTTATGCTTTGAATCCGGAGATCGGCAAACAGATTGCCGGAAGAAAGAATGTAGAGATATTACCAAAACATTTGACACAGGTACACGCAGGATACCGCAGCAGATATAAAAGATGTAACAACTGCGGTTTTGAGACGCAGGAGGATTTTGAGTTCTGTCCGAAGTGCGGGATGAGATTCTAAAATAAATGATTGGAGTGAGTGACAAGATTCAACCACTGCGCTAACTACAGAACAACGGGTCTTTAAACGGGGCAACAAAACTGCATTTATCTTAACATATATCAATGAAAATTGGAAAATATTATTTTATTATTACCTCGAGGTGATAATAATGAATAATACAAACAATCAAAACGCAGAAAAAGCAATTGGAATTACAACAACATTGGCATTGATAGTAGCAGGGTATGAAGTCTTTCGGTCATGTCAGAATTACAAGCCAGGAATGAATCTTCTTGATATCGCAAGCTTTGCGAATGCAGATCTGAATACATATTGTTTGATTCTGATATTGGCGAATATCATACTGCTACCAAAAGCCTTGCTGTTATACAAAAACAGCGGAATCAGCTTGAAGGACGAAATTTTTAGCAAGGAATGTCTGTTAAAGGATATTATACTGGGTGTAATCCTTGCTGGTGTTTCTTCAGCTATCAGTTTACTGAGCCTTTTGGTTGCCAAAGGAAGAACTGGTCTTGCCTTTTCAGGCTGGGGCAGTCTTACAGTCGGAGAAATAATCCTCATGGCCGTTTCACTTGGAGTTGTAAGTGGAATCTGTAAGGAGATATATTTCAGAGGATTTGCTAAAATTTTTTGTGGAAGTGTATTTGGTGAGACTATGGCATTACTGTTGTTCAATGTAATGTTTGGGATGTTAGACTGGTTCAATATGGGACATTCCTTTCTTGTAGGTTTGTTATGGATATGGGGTTATAAAAGAAGCAAGCACCTGATCGTACCTATGATTGCACATGGCGGAATGAATTTGGTATCTGTGGTTTTCTATATTATGACAGCATAAGGAGTAAAAAATGGATAAAAAACAAATTGTAAGTCAGCTGATGGGCATGGCAGGGCAGTATCAGATAGAAATAAGTCCTGAAACCCTTGGCAAAATAGTGAATATGTCTGAAGCATATTGGAGATGATACGACAAAGGCAGGTCTCGTTCTGAATGGTATTTTAAGGTGCTTTTATATAGATGGAAATGGAAATGATATTACTCGTGGTTTTTCGATTCCGGGAACTCTTTGCATGGATGAGGGAATGTTTGGATATTCTGAGAGCTTGAGTGAGTGGGAAACACTGGAAGAAACGACACTTATGGTTTTTTCGGTAGAACAGATAAAACATCTGATCTACGAAGATGACTTGTTAAAAAATGCATATATGCTCCTTCTGGAAAATGCTTTGCGTTATAAGATATACAGGGAAAATGGATTTCTTGTTGAAAATGCAACTGAAAGATATATACATTTCATGAAGTTATATCCTGAAATTTGTGCAAATGTCAAACTGTATTATATAGCATCATATCTCGGTATCGCACCTGAATATTTGAGCCGTATCAGAAAGAACATGAAAGAGACAAAAATATGAGAATAATAGTCTTTCAGAGAACAAGAAAAAAGAACTAAAAGAGTCTAGTGACTTTTTAAAGAAGTAACGATAGGGAAAGAAAATACTCATTTATTGGAGGAGTTATGGTAGCTGTAATAGGTGCAAGTACCTTTTTAATAGTAATTGTACTGTCAATTCTTATAATTTGTGGATTGCCATTAGGTGAGTTGACAATGGGAGGACAGTTTAAAGTTTTTCCTAAAAAATTGAGAATTATCTTAGTGACACAGCTTATTTTACAGATGTTTTTTGAGGTTATAATTTTGCAAATGGGTGGATTTATACCATTATGGTTTTCAGGTAATATCACAAAGATAATTGGTATTATTATGGCGATATATTTGTCATTAAATACGGTTATGAATTTTATATCAAAAAGTAAGAAAGAGAAATATATTATGACACCGCTCTCCTTGATTTCAGCGATATGTTTTTGGATAACTGCATTAAAATGAAAAAATTTAAGCTACCAGCTGAACTTGCCGAGTTCGAGTAAACTTTTTTTACACAGATTATTTTAAATGGCAGATAGTCTATATGATTATCTGCCACTCTTTATATTACAATAACCAAAACAATTGAAAATTTCCCTTTTATAAGTACAATTAAAACATGACATACAGTTGTCGTGGTTTATATAGTAATATAAGAATTATTAAAGGAGAAATCATGAAAATCGACAGACAGATTGGAATTTTGTCAGTGCTGTTACAAAAAGAAACCGTTACCGCACCTTATTTGGCCCAAAAGTTTGAGGTTTCCCGTCGAACCATAAACAGAGATATCGAAGATTTGTGTAA
>JAFLTD010000015.1 GCA_022510625.1 Lachnospiraceae bacterium | reverse complement strand
TATCTTATGCATGATGCCGCCGATACCATTATCTATGTGGGTAAGGCGGTTAATCTGCATAGTCGGGTCCGTTCCTATTTTCGCAAGATTGTCGGGAGAGGACCGCAGATCGATAAGATGGTGGAGCAGATCGCGCGGTTTGAGTATATCGTGACGGACTCCGAACTGGAAGCGCTGGTGCTGGAGAACAATCTGATCAAAGAATACAGCCCCAAGTATAACACCATGCTCAAGGATGACAAGACGTATCCCTATATCAAGGTGACTATGGGTGAAGAATATCCGAGGATTCTTTTTTCCAGGGAGATGAAGAAAGACCGCTCCAAATATTTCGGTCCGTATACCAGTGCGGCCGCAGTCAAGGATACGATCGACCTGATGAATAAACTCTATCAGCTTAAGACCTGTAACCGGAAACTGCCTCGGGATATCGGGCTGGAGCGTCCCTGTCTGAACTATCATATCAAGCAGTGCATGGCACCCTGTCAGGACTATATCAGTAAGGAAGAGTATCGAGCGCGTGTGGAGCAGGCGCTTGATTTTTTGAATGGCAATTACAAGCCTATGCTGAAAGATTTACAAGAAAAAATGACACAAGCGTCGGAAAATCTCGAATTTGAGGAGGCTATCCGTTACAGAGATCTCTATAACAGCGTGAAAAGTGTAGCCCAGAAGCAGAAAATCACGGACAGCGATGGTGAGGACAAGGATATTATTGCGCTTGCCAAGGATGAGACGGATGCCGTGGTTCAGGTGTTCTTTGTGCGTGACGGTAAACTGATCGGCAGAGAACATTTCTATATGACCCATGTGCAGGGGTATGACAGTCCGCAGATTCTGCTGGATTTTGTGAAACAGTTTTACGCGGGAACCCCTTTTATTCCGCGGGAGCTGATGCTGCAGGAAGAGATTGCGGACATTGAGATTTTGGAAAAGTGGCTCGGCGCGCGCAAGGGCAGCCGGGTCTATATTCGCGTGCCGAAGAAGGGAGCAAAAGAGAAGCTGGTGGAACTTGCTGCGCAGAATGCTCATCTGGTCTTAAGTCAGGATAAAGAGCGCATCAAGCGTGAGGAAGGCAGAACGATCGGTGCGGTCAAAGAGATCGCGTCGCTGCTCGATCTGGAGCACGTGAGCCGCATGGAGGCGTATGATATTTCCAATATCAGCGGATTTGCCAACGTGGGTTCCATGGTGGTCTTTGAGAAGGGCAAGGCGAAGCGCAGCGATTATCGCAAGTTCCGCATTCAGTCCGTGTCGGGTCCCGATGATTATGCGTGCATGAAAGAAGTGCTCACCAGGCGTTTCATTCACGGTATGGAGGAGAAAGAAGAACTGAACCGCAAAGAGATCGACCATGAGTTCGGCAGCTTTACGAAATTTCCTGATCTGCTGCTGATGGACGGCGGCAAAGGCCAGGTGAACATTGCGCTTCAGGTTCTTAATGAACTGCATCTGGATATCCCGGTCTGCGGCATGGTGAAAGACGACAATCACCGCACCAGAGGGTTGTATTACCGGAATGTGGAGATTCCCATTGATACCCATTCGGAAGGGTTCAAGCTGATCACAAGAATACAGGATGAAGCCCATCGGTTTGCCATAGAATATCACCGTTCCCTGCGTTCCAAGGCGCAGGTAAGATCCGTGCTTGACGAGATACCGGGAGTGGGTCCGGCAAGGCGCAAGGCGTTGATGAAACACTTCGGTTCCATTGATGAGATTAAAGGGGCATCGGTGGAGCAGCTGTGCGAGGTGAAAGAGATACCGGAGCATATCGCGGTGCAGATTCATGAGTATTTTCGGTCAGCTCTTTAGCATAATAATGGTATGAAAGGCAAGATTATCGGAATCATAATATGTCTGCATAGCACCGTGGTATTTTTCAACAATTTTTCCGATGCTTTTCATGCCGTAGCCGTGGCGTAACGGGTCTTTCTTTTGGCTTATCAATTGTGTGCCGTTTTTTGAAAAAGGGGAAATACGGCAGGAATTAACAAGCGTAATGACTGTAAAAGAGGTAGAATCCTGTCTGTCGATCTTTAAGTCTATATAACTGTCTGACATTTTTTCGGCAGATTCAACAGCGTTGTCGAGAAGATTGCAGAAAAGAGAAGTGATGTCATATTCTTCCATGAAATCAATAGCAGCCTTCCTAATGTCTAATTGAATAATGATATTTTTTTCAGAACATTGATTTTGATATTGATAGAGAATCATATTAAGAAGCTTGTTGTCACAGATGCGAACAGCGTTGCGCAAGGCGGGAGATTGTGTTAATTGCTGAATATAGGCATCTATTTTTTGATTCTCCTTCTGCTCATTGAGCAAGGAGATGGTGTGAAGATGATTTTTAATATCGTGAATAAGAATACGCTGGTTTTCGGTTTGCTCCAAGATGATTTTATAATATTCGGAAAAATCATGTTCTTTTTGCAGTAAAAGCTGCATTTCCGTAAATGCCTGATTTCTCTTTTGACTGTTGGCATAAATACAAAACAGCAGAATATTCATCAGTAATAACAAGATGGAGCCGATAGCAATCAACCATCCGTGCATAACACTTATATTATAGTTAGCGCAGATAATATATAAAATAAATGTAATAATTGTAGATATAATGGGAATGAAAATCAACTGAAATATTATATAGGAGCTATTTTTATGATTCATTTCTTTTCCGTTCAATATATGGGCAAGCAAGAAGAGCAGGGAAGAGTATAAGGTTTTGCTAAAGACTGCCCATATAATCAATATAGGGAAAATGCTTGTCTCGAGCATGTTCTCCGGAACAAAAGGGTAGACAACGACTTCACACAGGCACATGAGTGTAGTGGCAACAGAGGAATGAAACAACGCGACGTACCATTTTGAGGAGTAACAAAGTAATATATAAGCCATATTGCCGAGGACAAAGCAACAAATATTCAGCAAGACGATGTTTTGCTGTGAAGCGATAAATAAAGCGGCATATATTAGAAAAAGAGACAAGAATCTAAACAATCCCGTGCGTTTTGAACGGAAGATATTTGAAACATATACTGCCCATGTTATTGCCTCGGCAAGATAGATTATTAAATAATAAACCGATAATTCCACAATAACCCCTTTCTCAGTGCAACTAGCATGTCTCTAAATACAAAAGGTATGCGTTTTTGAAAGATGTATATTTTCTGCGCGTGAGATATGCCGTAAACTGATCATTGTATAAACGGATGACGCTATGGTCGAAGTTACTCACATGAGCAAAGTTGACAATAAAGCTTCGGTGGGATTGGAAAAAGACACCGGAAGGCAGCTTGTCCAGCCAGTACTGCATACTCTGTACAGAGTTGTAGTCGCCGCCAACAGTATGTACTATTATTTTTCGGGCAATGGCTTCTACACATACGATACGGCTTGTCAGCATCGTGTGTACACCATCTTTCGTCTCGATCGGAAGGGTTGCGGTCAAATTGGCATATAACTGCATGGCATCCCTCATATTACGGAAAAGACGTTGTTTATCGATTGGCTTAGACAGATATCGGAAAACGTGAAGTTTCATTGCCTCATCTAAATACTCTATATAAGAAGTCGCAATAATGATGATTGTATTTTTGTCTGCTTTTGCTAATTCTTGTCCAATATAAATACCATTTAAATTGGGCATTTCTATATCCAGAAAGACAATATCTTTATGTCCTTTATCAGCCAGTAAATCCCGCCCGTCTTCAAATAATTTTATTTCACAGTCTTTAATATGGTATCTTTCAATGAAAGTATTAATGTAGCCTGACAGGCGTTCCATAGAAACGCGGTCATCTTCGCAAATATATATATTCAAAGCTGTTCTCCTAATGGTGGTGTGAAGGTTTATTTTTTGTTAAGAAAATGTATGACAATTATAGTACAAATCAGCAAATCTTGCAAAAGAAATGAACGAAAAGACATAAAAAGACCAATTTTGGTACTTTACTTAAGATTATAATGCTGAAAAAGAATTTATATAAAATGCTTTTGGTTCCAAACTGTCTGATTACGGTTTACAAGGAGCTCAATAAAATCTTTGGCTAATTCAATATCCTCTTGAGAACACAAGTGTAGCTTGTCAATAATGTCCTGAGGGATATTGTTGGCATGCATATTACCAAGCAAAAGAGCGTCCGGAGTGACTTTCAAAGCTTCGCAAATTAGTAAAAAGGTGTCCATAGATGGTTTTTGTCGCCCATTTTCAATAGAAGACATATGATTGTTTGATATGTCCAGCAATTCGGCCAATTCACCTTGTTTAATTTTTAGTTCTTTTCGTCTAGTTTTGATACGATATCCCATTTCTATATACTGATCACGCATAACGCCACCATCCTATTGATATCTTAACAAGAGGGATGCAATCAATAAAGAATGCTATACAGAAAATATCTGTATAGTATATAATATTATCTAAATAGTAATTTGATTATTCTGTTTTACAACTAATTATTTACAGGTTTACTGTCATATTGTCCAAAATAGTCGAAAAAAAATCCTTTGGGAAAAATGCGATTGATTAAAACTATACATCAAGTTAGTTTATATATAATTAATGAAAAGTATAGTTAGGAGGGAAAATAATGAAAAAAGATGCGACAAAAAGAATTATTGCAAAGGGAGTTGCTTCCATATTAAGTGTAACACTTCATGCAGAAGCAAATTCTACTTCCTGTATGATTATTTATCAACCCAAAGCACCAAAAGAGTTATCAAAATATAGGAGAGCAAAATGACAGAAAAGTGTGCGCAGTATATAGTAGAATGGCTTATTACATGTGGGGTGATTCGCAGAAGTGAATATAATCTGTATGCTTTTGCTGCGCATAGCTTTTTAATGACAGCGGCTTTGCTTGGATTGACCATATTGATTGGTACGATAATGGGACACATAGTAGTTGCAATAGAGATTATTAGTTTATTTATGCCGGTTAGAAAGTTTAGTGGAGGATATCATGCAAAAAAACCATGGATGTGTCTGATTTGTTCTTCGATTATATTATGCATATGTATTTACTGTTCTAGTTATATTACATATGGATATGGATTACTTTTTATAACCCTTATGGCAATGATATCTTTGATTATTAATAGTCCCATTGATTCTGCAGGCAGGGTGTTGGATGTATCAGAGCAACATTTATATAAGAAAATCACAGCCGTATTAGTTGGACTAAGTGCAATAATAATTCTTGTTTGTGCTCTTAATGGAAAAGAAGACGCGGCGAGAAATTTTGCTATTGGTATTGTTATGGCAGGAATATTACAAATTCCATGTCTGCTTCAGAAAATTGTCCAAAAAAATTGATATGACGTCGTTTCGTGTAACAATACTTGGAATTGACATCATATAATTGTATCTCTTTATTTGGTAGATTGTTTAATGGTTTTTGGCAGTTTTTTGTACCACATATCTGTAAAGAGATTTTTATAATAAAAATATAGCTAAGTTAGTTATAGCGTTAGATAAACGCTTATTATCTAAATTTATAAACACCAATGATGAGAGAGGGCGACAAGATGGCAGGGATCGGAAAGAACAGGGTGTTCGACCACGCAGCGATAGAGGACCTGAAGACACAGGTGATGGAACTGATGAAAGCAGCGGCAGAGGTGACACAGCAGCTGTCGGAAGAGATGCAGAAACTGCGGTCGCTGGCGGAGGAAGTACCGGCGGAAGCAAGACATGGCGGCCTGTCATCATCGGCGGGCGCACTGCTGGGGACACTGGATACCGGCGTGTATGAAGATATGAGCGCGAAGATCACGGACAAGCTGGCAGAGCTGAACGAACAGGTACCTGCATATGACAGCAGGTGCGCGGGCATCCTCGGGGAACTGAGCAGCACGGCGGGAAGCCTGGCGGGGATGCTGGAGGAACTGAAGGGGCTGATCGGGCAGGGCAGCCTGCACATGAGCCTGGAGGAATTCAGTGCGAAGCTTGAGGAATACGAGACGAAGTGGACGGCAGGGGGAGCGGCACTGTCGGCAAAGATGATGCTGGCGATGACCGCCCTGAAAGGGCTGGTATTGGTGAGCGAGTTCAGCAGAGACCCCGTGAACCTGTCCACCGGGAACCTGTACTATGAGAAGGAAGACCTGAAGGTGCGCGGGATGCTGTCCCTGAGCTTTAAGAGGCACTACAATGCGATGGAGACGGGGAGCAGCGCACTTGGGGAAGGCTGGAGCCATACGGACGGGGAACACATCGGCGTCAGTGACGGGAAAGCGGTGTCCTACCATGAAGCGGACGGCCGGGAGAGGGTGCTGAAGGAAGACGGAGAGAAGTACATCGACATATACAGCGGGGAAGACGTGCTGGAGAAGGAAGGGGACGGATACCGGCATAAGGACAGGAAGGGACATACCCTGCATTTCGGCCGGAGCGGGGAAATGCGCATCAGGGAGGACGGGAAAGGGAACCGCATCCTGTACGGCCATGACACAGAAGGCAGGATCATCAGCGCGGAGAACCACGGGCAGGACGGCAGGAAACTGGGCGGCCTGTACTATGCCTATAAGGAAGACGGGAAGCTGAAGGAAGTCAGCGACCACACGGGAAGGAGGGTCTCCTTTTTTTACATGGATGGGCGCCTCAGTGAAGTGACGGACCCGGAAGGGAACGTGACGGGCTATCGGTATGGGGAGAACGGGAAACTGCGGGCAGTGAAGAACGCCATGGGAGTCCTGACGGTGCGGAACGAGTACGATGAGCAGGGGCGGGTCATCCGCCAGAGGTTCCCGGACAAAAGCGAGATGCACTATGAGTACGATGATGATAAGAACACCACCACGCTGACGGAGCGGAACGGCAGCCGGATCACCTATGTGCAGGACGAGAAGCTGCGGAACGTAAAGATCCTCTACCATGACAGCGAGGAGAGCTGCACCTACAACGAGAGGAACCTAAGGACGAGCAGGACGGACAGGCGCGGGAACACCACCCACTACCGCTATGACGATAAAGGACACCTGACGGGGATCATCAACGCCCTGCATGAGAAGATCAGCCTGACCTATAACGGGGACGGGAAAGTGACCAGCGTAAAGAGCGGCGGGAAAGAGGTGCTAAAGAACAGCTACGACAGCAGAGGAAGACTGGTATCCAGCAGCGATGCACTGGGGAGGGTGCGGGAAAACATCTATGACGAGAGAGGGCTGGTGTGCGGGATACGGAACGCGGACGGCAGCGTGACGGGCCTGGAGTATGACGAAAGGGGCAACATCACCGGCATGACGGACCCGAACGGAGTGCACATAAGCTACCGCTATGACGAACTGAACCGGATCATAGAGACGGAAGACGGGAGCGGGAACAGGACCGGGTATGCGTATGACCGTAAGGACCGGCTCGTGAAGGTCACCAATGCGGAAGGGAACAGCAGGAGCTACAGCTATAACGGGAGCGGCAGGGTGACCCGGGTGGAAGATTTCGACGGCGGGATCACGGAGATCACGTATAACGGACTGAACAGACCGGAGAGCCTGAAGGACAAGGAAGGCCGGGTCACAAGGAGGAACTATGACCGGATGTGGAATGTCTCTGAGGAGATATCCCCCACGGGAGCCAGGACCGGCTACCGGTATGATGCGGATAACAGGCTGAGCGGTGTGGAAGTGTACGGCACTTCCGGCACGGAGCCGGTACAGCGGATCCTGTACGGGCATGATGAGGAAGGGAACCTGACGAGGATCGAGAGCGGCGGAGCAGGGGAAGTCCTGCGGACCACATCCTATACATACGATGCCCTGAACAGGGTGAGCAGCATGACGGATGAAAACGGCGGGACCGTGCGCTATACCTACCATGAGAACGGGAAGGTGGAGACCGTCACAGACCAGACGGGAGGCACACGGAGGTTCACATACAATGATGCGGGGGAACTGATCAGGGAAACGGATGCGGAAGGGCGGACCACCACCTATGAGTACAATGCGCTGGGGCAGGTGTCATGCATCACGGACCCGGCGGGAAGAAAGAGCACATATACCTATGGGAAAGGCGGGCGGCTGGAGAGGGAGGGACACCCGGACGGCAGGAGCATGTCCTATAGCTATGATGAGAGCGGGCGCATCAGGACAAAGACGGACGGTACGGGCTACAGCCTGACCTACCGCTATGACTGCATGGGCAGGATAAGGGAGATCCTCGGGAAGAACGGGGAGAGGAAGAGCTACGAGTATGATGTCATGGGAAATGTGACGGCCATGACGGACGCGAACGGAAGCAGGACGGTCTATGAGTACAGCTTATGCGGGAACCTGACGGCGGTGACGGATGCGCTGGGGAACCGCACGGAATACCGGTATGATGCGCTGGACAACCTGACAGCGGTCATCCGGAAGGGAGACGGGGAAGAAGAACAGACCACGGAATACCTCAGGGACGTCTTCGGACAGGTAGAGACCATGCGGGACGCGATGGGGAAAGAAGAACATTTCCGCTATGATGCCCTGGGCAGGATGGTACAGAAGACAGACAGGGACGGCTATGTGACAAGCTACAGCCATGCCCCGGACGGCAGGGTGGAAAAGGTGCTGTACGGGGACGGCAGGGGCGTGGCCCTGACCTATGATGCCCTCCGGAGGCTCATCATGGTGGAGGACTGGCTCGGCACCACAAGGATAGAAAGGGACCATGCGGGGCGGCCGTTGTCCGTCACCGACCATCAGGGCAGGACGGTGAGCTACGGATGGGGGATCCATGGAGAGAGGGAGCGCATCACCTATCCGGACGGCAGGGAAGTGACCTACCTGTATGACGAGAAGCTGCGGCTCTCGGCCATGGAGCTGCCGGAAGAAGGCGGCAGGATCAGCTACCGGTATGACGAGCTGGGACGGCCGGTGGAGAAGCGGATGCCGGACGGACTGCGCACACAGTGGCAGTATGATGCGGACGGCAGGCTCGGGGGACTGACCCACGAGGATAAGGAAGGCATCCTGGACAGCTGGCGCTACGGCTATGACAGGATGGGGAACAGGACGGCCATCACCAGGAGAAGGAGAGGGCTGGAAGGAGAGAGCGGGAACTACGGATACGGATATGATGCACTGGGAAGGCTTGCCCTCGTGACCAGGGAAGGGGAGGTCCTGAGAAGCTATGCCTATGATGCCTTCGGGAACCGTGTGGGCATGGAGGAGCATACAGGCGGAAGACGGACGGCCTACAGGTATGACAGATGCAACAGACTGACAGGCAGGGTACGGACAGCGGACGGCATGGAGCAGACAAGGCTGTACCGGTATGACAACAGGGGGAACCTGACAGGGGAAGAAGAGGACGGCAGGACCATCCACGGCTACCGGTATGGTGCGCTGGGAAGGCTGGAGAGCGCATGGGACGGTGACGGGACAGAGGCGTCCTATCTGTACAACGGCCTGGGGCAGCGCATGGGAAAGGAGACTGCCGGCGTACGGGAGGACTACCTGATCGACATGACAAGGGCATACCATAACCTGCTGGAATGCAGGGAAGGGGATAGATGCCGTACCTTCTACTGGGACAGGAACGTGGCGGCCATGGAGGAAGAGGGGCTGCACTGGTACCTGCAGGATGAACTGGGGAGCCCTGTGCGCGTGAACGGATATCCTGAAGAAGGGGGCTACCTGACCTACGGGTATGATGAGTTCGGTGAGGATCTGTCCCGGGACTTCGAGGAAGCGGGGATCCCGAACCCGTATGAGGAGCAGGGGGAAGGACAGCCTTTCGGATATACGGGCTACCGGTATGACAGGACCGGCGGGACATACTTTGCACAGGCGAGGGAGTACCAGCCGGAGACCGGGCGGTTTATGGCGGAGGATGTGATCAAGGGGAACGGGGCATACCCTGAGACCCTAAACAGCTATGCCTACTGCATGGGCAATCCGATGAGTTTTGTGGATCTGAATGGAAGAGAACCAGAGTATAATTTTGATTTATTTTTATCACCACCAGATTCAGAACCACAGACAGTACCGGATTTATTTCCTTATTTAAATATTCCGGCGTCACCGGATTCAGAACCACAAACAGTGCCGGATTTATTTCCTTATTTAAATATTCCGGCGTCACCAGATTCGGAACCACAAACAGAAGTAACGGAAACAGGTAATCTTATTAATACTGTTATTTTCAAAAACAATAATGGAACTGTGACCTATGGATTAAATTTATCTGGTACATTAACGGGAATATACATGGTTGATGGTTCAATAGGAATTTCGCTTGATTATAGAGGAAATGTTGCAATTCAAGCTACAGGAGCCTGGGGAGTTACAGCGCAAAATTTTGTTGGGCCTAGCGTGTCCTTTGCAGGATATAGAACGGTAACGAATGCGCCAAATGTTTACGAGTTAAACGGAGAAGGTGCATGTATAGGAGGTTCCGGGGCAGCCATGGCAGGAGCAATACCGCTTTATGTAGGTGGTGACTTTGTGATAGTAGGTGATCTAAGTAATAGACCGGCTGACTATAAAAATTACTATGGTTTTACTGAAGCTGTGGGATTTGGAATGCCTGGGTTTGAAGGACATGCAGAAATTTCAAATACTGTCACACTTGTAGATTTTAATATACTTGATTTAATAATAGATTTTATATATAAGAAAGTTGAAAAAGCATGTGATGAATGAGAGGAAAGATAGGTATGACTTATTACACAGACTATTCCATTGAAGATTGCATAGGTTTATTGTCCAGAAAAAACATATATGATGTGTTTGAATATTCATTTGAGATGAAAACCGAAACAGCAGGTAAGATTAGATTCATCCATTGTAATAAACATCCATTGTTGGGTCGTGCATTTATTAAGGCGGTATATACGATTGAGTTCAAAAAAAGTAACAAGACAATCATAGATATAGAACTTGCTTACGGTGCCCTTTCCATTTTACCACAAAAGTGGATCACAGAGTTTATGGAACAAAAATTAGATGCTGTTGAGATAATAGAAGAAGATAATATTTCAACGTAATTTATTCATGTTAGGAGAGTTTTTAATAATTACGGAGTATGATGGGCAGGGAGAGTATTCCTAATGAAGATATTTTGAGAGGGGTATTTTCAATCATATTCAGCACATAAAGATGAAAGGTATTCACCATGAAAGTTTTCCAAACAATTATGAAAATGGTTATACTGGCAACGTTTATAGCGACAGCATATTTGTATGGTATATATGAGGCCAGATATCGCCAGAATCAGCAGGAAAATAAAAGTACCATTATGACAATCGCCGTAGTCAATGCTGACAGTGGTGTGATGGTTGAGGGAGAAAAAGTATATTATGCAGCGGAATTAATGTCCTTTCCTGATACTAACTTTGAATCTACGGGATTAACTGATGCGGAAGAGGGCGTTGCCAGCGGAAGATATGCGGCATATATATTGATTCCGGAGACATTCTCTACTTCTGTAAACAGTGTTAATGAAGAACCTGTTAAGACGCAGATTACATATGCTTTATATGATAATCTGCGGCAGGATGTAGAAGTCAAAGTAGTCAACGATATTCACAACTTTATTTTAAACTTGAGTACTAATATTTCCTACATCTATGTGGATGCCATATTAAGAGAAATGCATGCCGTTCAGGATGATTCTGAAACAATTATGCAGAATGATCTGGCAGATATGGAAGCGATTATAGGGGTGCAGACAGAAGAATTGATTGAAGAGGTCATATATGATCCGTTAGAGATTGTGGAAACGGAGCTTACCTATCTGGATCTTACGGATGATTATCAATTACTGGAACAGACAATGACAAATATTGATAATACCTACATGACCGGCATGGAGGCGGCAGAGAACGAGTTTGCGATTATCAAAGAAGGCGGTACAGCGGTAGGAGATCAGAGGTCGCTGATAGCAGATACATTTGCAATGGTAGATATACTAACAGATGCAGAAGATAATCTGGTTTACGAAACCGGCATGACTGATTTAGTGAATCTTGCGGGAGAGTTTGAAGAAGACGTAAGTGTGAAGAAATTTACAGCGAAAGAAAGACTGGGCTTTCAGGAAGGGGATCAAGAACCTGAACCGGAACCTGAGCTTCAGGAAGGAGAAGTTCGTATTTATATTTCTAAGGATGATCTCATTAGTATGGTAAACAACCAAATTAACTTCTTAGAGTTGACTCGAGATAAATTTCCGAAAGGCGGAGCCAATGTTATAACAGATACAGGGGAATTAGTCATTGAAGGCAAAGAAGAAAATTATCAGATTACACAGGGGGATGTCAAAAATGCTATTACGGCATTAAATAATTTAAAGGATAAAATTGAAGAATATTATACAAATGGCATTAGAGCAATTAATGAGATACCTGATGTGTCAGAATTTGCATCTATGGCAGAAAAGATTATCAGTGAGGAAATTAAGGAGCCAATTATGGATGAGGTGTCCGCGGAATCCGAGAATGTTATGACTGTTCTGGATGCCATGCAAAGTGAATTGGATGCTTATGTAGAGGCGCTGGATGAATATGATGCCATGTCTTATCTGGATCTGGAAACTATTATGAGGTATCAGGATTCCATGTATTCAATTATCACCGATATGGAGGATGAAATTATAGAGCAGGATGATGCATATATTGCTTATATTGATGATGTAGTACAAACTACGGATATAAACATTGAGACGCTCTGGAACAACTTGGATTCTTCTTATGAACATACGCAGGAAAACATCATCTTGACAATGGACAATTTTAAGGAGAATCGAACGAATATCAACACACTAAATATAACATTATTGGATGATCTTACCCGGAAACTGCCTTATACCAGATTGGGTACATTGGAATATACGCAGGTATATGATTTTATTGTGCAGCCTGTAGTATCTGATGATAAATCACTTCATTCAGTAATTTCGGTAAGTTCGGTCAATATGGATTTGGTGGATCTGATTAATATGGCCATTGGAATTACAGCACTTCTTGTTATTTACATATCAGTGCAAGTAATTCATAAAAAATATTTAAGGGCAAAAGAAGAAGGAAAGGAGGATGAACCATGGCAGATGGAATTTCTATGAAATATGATATCATGGACAGCGTTTGCAATGAGCTAACCGCAATAGTGGGCGAAATGGTATCGAACAAAGAAACCATGATGGACAAGGTCAATTATATGTGCGAAACATGGGTATCAGAGGCTAGTCAGAATAACCAAGAAGAGTTTGCTGCAGTCGGTAAGCAAATCGACACATTGTCAAGCCTGGCTGAGGAACTTATCGCCAATGTTAAAAACTATCGTGCAGATATGGAAGCGTTGGACCACAGCTATGCTTAAGAGAATGGTATTCACACAGTCGACATATTTGTCGGCTGTGTGAAAATTCAGATGGGATGGATATGGAAGAAAAAAAAGATTTGGAACTCAATACGGATTCTATAGCAGGTCGAAGTGGTGTGAGATCTTCTCTAACTGATATAAATCAACTCCAAATATTTTCGGATGAATTTGAAGAGAGAAAAGCAAACGTGGATAATGTAGCAGCTGAAGAAGAATTGGCTTTACGGAATACTGTATTCGGTCTACAAATCCGGCAGACGGATAATATTGAATTGACAGACAAGTTATTTTCAAATAATACATCGGAGTTGATTATACGGAATGAACAGACTGTTTCAGAGGAGCAAATTTCGGGCATTATGCCGGGAATATATATAATTATTGTATTGATAATTATATGGATTGGAATACGGATGAGATGGAGGGAACTAAAGAAGAATCATGTTGACAATCAGTTTAAAACAGTCATCTGATGCAGATGATATAACTGTTACGGTGGAAGAAGAACAACGAATATTAGATACAATTAATGTGTTGGAAACGGCAGGACTGTTGTTGAGTGCAGACTACCATATGGTTCAATCGTATCGTACGAAACAGAGAATTCCCGTCAACTCTACCTATCGGGAGGGACATATATATAACGGTGACATATTGATGCTGTTGTAAAGTAAATAAAGATACCAAAGAGGATAACGGTATGGCCGAAACAAAAGAATATAAAAAAGTAATAAAAAAATCAGAACTACAGGCTGCGACACGTTTTGATTACAAAAAAATCACATATCAAAAAGAACATTTTTTAGACTGTTCGATAGAAGAGAAAGATGAAGAGCTGGAAATTTGCTATGAAATCAAAAATTATAAATCCATGCAGGAAGTTCACATTTATTCCCGCAAGGAGCGTTTGCTGGTTTTGATAGATGTTAGCAGACTGTATGGTTCATATAAAGAATATCTATTCAAAATGGCACCCGAGAATCTCTATTTTGACGAAAATGCGCGAGTCTATATCATGGATCGGGATATAAGGAAAGAAGGGGAAAATTGGGAAGATAAATTCCTGCTAGAGTATAAGGCATTAATAGGAAGCTGTATGCAAAGGAAATATAGCTATGAGGATTATCTTGAAGGGGGTGCCGATTTATTTTCAAAAGATAAGTGGCTTAATCAAGTGGCGTCCCAGGAAACATTGGAAGATGTTGTGGCTGTGTTGGAACAAGAATATTACAGAATTACAGAAGAAATCAAGACTCAACGGATTTTGGTTCATAAACAAAACTTTATTTGGAGCAGAATTTATATTGGGATTAGTATCGCGTTGCTGATGGTCGGAGCAAGTCTGATTGTTCGGGATTATATATTTGTCAAACCGGAATTGGAAGCTAAGTTGCAAGCTGAGATTGATTTTATTAAAGAAGATAATATCCGGGTCATTAATGATCTATCATCATTGACAATGCAACAATTATCGTATGACCAGAAATATATATTAAGTACGGCATATGTCAATATGGAAAGCCTTACGGCAGAACAAAAGCATAATATTCTGGAGAAGATTCCTATTAATGGGGATGAAAAATTGATGGAATACTGGATTTATATTGGGCGTTTGAATCCTCTGGAGGCAGAAAATATTGCGATGCAAAAGTCGGATGACGAACTTCTTCTATATGCATATATGCTGGATAAAGATTTGACGGAAACAGATACGGAGATGACAGGAGAAGAAAAAACAGCTAAGTTAAAGGAATTGGAGAGTAAAATATCAGACTTGGCTAAACAATATGAAATTGATGAAGATAAATAAAGAAGAGAGGGCGACAAGATGGCAGGGATCGGAAAGAACAGGGTGTTCGACCACGCAGCGATAGAGGACCTGAAGACACAGGTGATGGAACTGATGAAAGCAGCGGCAGAGGTGACACAGCAGCTGTCGGAAGAGATGCAGAAACTGCGGTCGCTGGCGGAGGAAGTACCGGCGGAAGCAAGACATGGCGGCCTGTCATCATCGGCGGGCGCACTGCTGGGGACACTGGATACCGGCGTGTATGAAGATATGAGCGCGAAGATCACGGACAAGCTGGCAGAGCTGAACGAACAGGTACCTGCATATGACAGCAGGTGCGCGGGCATCCTCGGGGAACTGAGCAGCACGGCGGGAAGCCTGGCGGGGATGCTGGAGGAACTGAAGGGGCTGATCGGGCAGGGCAGCCTGCACATGAGCCTGGAGGAATTCAGTGCGAAGCTTGAGGAATACGAGACGAAGTGGACGGCAGGGGGAGCGGCACTGTCGGCAAAGATGATGCTGGCGATGACCGCCCTGAAAGGGCTGGTATTGGTGAGCGAGTTCAGCAGAGACCCCGTGAACCTGTCCACCGGGAACCTGTACTATGAGAAGGAAGACCTGAAGGTGCGCGGGATGCTGTCCCTGAGCTTTAAGAGGCACTACAATGCGATGGAGACGGGGAGCAGCGCACTTGGGGAAGGCTGGAGCCATACGGACGGGGAACACATCGGCGTCAGTGACGGGAAAGCGGTGTCCTACCATGAAGCGGACGGCCGGGAGAGGGTGCTGAAGGAAGACGGAGAGAAGTACATCGACATATACAGCGGGGAAGACGTGCTGGAGAAGGAAGGGGACGGATACCGGCATAAGGACAGGAAGGGACATACCCTGCATTTCGGCCGGAGCGGGGAAATGCGCATCAGGGAGGACGGGAAAGGGAACCGCATCCTGTACGGCCATGACACAGAAGGCAGGATCATCAGCGCGGAGAACCACGGGCAGGACGGCAGGAAACTGGGCGGCCTGTACTATGCCTATAAGGAAGACGGGAAGCTGAAGGAAGTCAGCGACCACACGGGAAGGAGGGTCTCCTTTTTTTACATGGATGGGCGCCTCAGTGAAGTGACGGACCCGGAAGGGAACGTGACGGGCTATCGGTATGGGGAGAACGGGAAACTGCGGGCAGTGAAGAACGCCATGGGAGTCCTGACGGTGCGGAACGAGTACGATGAGCAGGGGCGGGTCATCCGCCAGAGGTTCCCGGACAAAAGCGAGATGCACTATGAGTACGATGATGATAAGAACACCACCACGCTGACGGAGCGGAACGGCAGCCGGATCACCTATGTGCAGGACGAGAAGCTGCGGAACGTAAAGATCCTCTACCATGACAGCGAGGAGAGCTGCACCTACAACGAGAGGAACCTAAGGACGAGCAGGACGGACAGGCGCGGGAACACCACCCACTACCGCTATGACGATAAAGGACACCTGACGGGGATCATCAACGCCCTGCATGAGAAGATCAGCCTGACCTATAACGGGGACGGGAAAGTGACCAGCGTAAAGAGCGGCGGGAAAGAGGTGCTAAAGAACAGCTACGACAGCAGAGGAAGACTGGTATCCAGCAGCGATGCACTGGGGAGGGTGCGGGAAAACATCTATGACGAGAGAGGGCTGGTGTGCGGGATACGGAACGCGGACGGCAGCGTGACGGGCCTGGAGTATGACGAAAGGGGCAACATCACCGGCATGACGGACCCGAACGGAGTGCACATAAGCTACCGCTATGACGAACTGAACCGGATCATAGAGACGGAAGACGGGAGCGGGAACAGGACCGGGTATGCGTATGACCGTAAGGACCGGCTCGTGAAGGTCACCAATGCGGAAGGGAACAGCAGGAGCTACAGCTATAACGGGAGCGGCAGGGTGACCCGGGTGGAAGATTTCGACGGCGGGATCACGGAGATCACGTATAACGGACTGAACAGACCGGAGAGCCTGAAGGACAAGGAAGGCCGGGTCACAAGGAGGAACTATGACCGGATGTGGAATGTCTCTGAGGAGATATCCCCCACGGGAGCCAGGACCGGCTACCGGTATGATGCGGATAACAGGCTGAGCGGTGTGGAAGTGTACGGCACTTCCGGCACGGAGCCGGTACAGCGGATCCTGTACGGGCATGATGAGGAAGGGAACCTGACGAGGATCGAGAGCGGCGGAGCAGGGGAAGTCCTGCGGACCACATCCTATACATACGATGCCCTGAACAGGGTGAGCAGCATGACGGATGAAAACGGCGGGACCGTGCGCTATACCTACCATGAGAACGGGAAGGTGGAGACCGTCACAGACCAGACGGGAGGCACACGGAGGTTCACATACAATGATGCGGGGGAACTGATCAGGGAAACGGATGCGGAAGGGCGGACCACCACCTATGAGTACAATGCGCTGGGGCAGGTGTCATGCATCACGGACCCGGCGGGAAGAAAGAGCACATATACCTATGGGAAAGGCGGGCGGCTGGAGAGGGAGGGACACCCGGACGGCAGGAGCATGTCCTATAGCTATGATGAGAGCGGGCGCATCAGGACAAAGACGGACGGTACGGGCTACAGCCTGACCTACCGCTATGACTGCATGGGCAGGATAAGGGAGATCCTCGGGAAGAACGGGGAGAGGAAGAGCTACGAGTATGATGTCATGGGAAATGTGACGGCCATGACGGACGCGAACGGAAGCAGGACGGTCTATGAGTACAGCTTATGCGGGAACCTGACGGCGGTGACGGATGCGCTGGGGAACCGCACGGAATACCGGTATGATGCGCTGGACAACCTGACAGCGGTCATCCGGAAGGGAGACGGGGAAGAAGAACAGACCACGGAATACCTCAGGGACGTCTTCGGACAGGTAGAGACCATGCGGGACGCGATGGGGAAAGAAGAACATTTCCGCTATGATGCCCTGGGCAGGATGGTACAGAAGACAGACAGGGACGGCTATGTGACAAGCTACAGCCATGCCCCGGACGGCAGGGTGGAAAAGGTGCTGTACGGGGACGGCAGGGGCGTGGCCCTGACCTATGATGCCCTCCGGAGGCTCATCATGGTGGAGGACTGGCTCGGCACCACAAGGATAGAAAGGGACCATGCGGGGCGGCCGTTGTCCGTCACCGACCATCAGGGCAGGACGGTGAGCTACGGATGGGGGATCCATGGAGAGAGGGAGCGCATCACCTATCCGGACGGCAGGGAAGTGACCTACCTGTATGACGAGAAGCTGCGGCTCTCGGCCATGGAGCTGCCGGAAGAAGGCGGCAGGATCAGCTACCGGTATGACGAGCTGGGACGGCCGGTGGAGAAGCGGATGCCGGACGGACTGCGCACACAGTGGCAGTATGATGCGGACGGCAGGCTCGGGGGACTGACCCACGAGGATAAGGAAGGCATCCTGGACAGCTGGCGCTACGGCTATGACAGGATGGGGAACAGGACGGCCATCACCAGGAGAAGGAGAGGGCTGGAAGGAGAGAGCGGGAACTACGGATACGGATATGATGCACTGGGAAGGCTTGCCCTCGTGACCAGGGAAGGGGAGGTCCTGAGAAGCTATGCCTATGATGCCTTCGGGAACCGTGTGGGCATGGAGGAGCATACAGGCGGAAGACGGACGGCCTACAGGTATGACAGATGCAACAGACTGACAGGCAGGGTACGGACAGCGGACGGCATGGAGCAGACAAGGCTGTACCGGTATGACAACAGGGGGAACCTGACAGGGGAAGAAGAGGACGGCAGGACCATCCACGGCTACCGGTATGGTGCGCTGGGAAGGCTGGAGAGCGCATGGGACGGTGACGGGACAGAGGCGTCCTATCTGTACAACGGCCTGGGGCAGCGCATGGGAAAGGAGACTGCCGGCGTACGGGAGGACTACCTGATCGACATGACAAGGGCATACCATAACCTGCTGGAATGCAGGGAAGGGGATAGATGCCGTACCTTCTACTGGGACAGGAACGTGGCGGCCATGGAGGAAGAGGGGCTGCACTGGTACCTGCAGGATGAACTGGGGAGCCCTGTGCGCGTGAACGGATATCCTGAAGAAGGGGGCTACCTGACCTACGGGTATGATGAGTTCGGTGAGGATCTGTCCCGGGACTTCGAGGAAGCGGGGATCCCGAACCCGTATGAGGAGCAGGGGGAAGGACAGCCTTTCGGATATACGGGCTACCGGTATGACAGGACCGGCGGGACATACTTTGCACAGGCGAGGGAGTACCAGCCGGAGACCGGGCGGTTTATGGCGGAGGATGTGATCAAGGGGAACGGGGCATACCCTGAGACCCTAAACAGCTATGCCTACTGCATGGGCAATCCGATGAGTTTTGTGGATCTGAATGGAAAAAGTACAACATACTCATTTGGACAATCTGTGGGATTATTTATAGAACAAATGTATGAGGAAGCAAAAAAAATTTTAGAAAATCAGATGGGGGAAAATAAGTTTATAAGATATTGGAAAAATCAAACTCCGTTACCTTTGACATCTGAATATTTACATATGTCAGATGCGGGCAAAAATTTATTAAAGGAGTTTGAATTATCAGAAGAATTATATCCATATTTATATGAACACGATGACAATGGCAATGCAATTGGAATTTATCCATATTATGTTGGTGATGGAGGGATTACGTTTGGCTATGGGCACTATGTATCTTGGGGTGATATAAACACGGATGAAGCAGAAAAGGCGTTATATGAAGAGTATATTGATTTACCTTTAGAAGAAAAAAATGTTTCCGTCTATATGGACAACGAAAAGCCAAAGATAGTACCAGGCAGTAGGGCTATGCCAATTGAAGAGGCTGAAAGATTATTTGAAAGTGATGTGGCGACTATGACAGGAGACATGCTAAGTCATCTTAAGAGCGATACTCAGTTAACGATTCAACAACTTGATGGATTAATGATAATTAGGTTTCGTCGAGGAAGTTTGGGAGGAATAATGCAAGGATATATTGAGGATGGAGCAACCAGGGAACAATGGGTGAGTCAACTTCTTAATAATGATAGAGAGATGACGGGATTGGCTATATATTTTGGCGATATATCAGATTATTATAAACATTGTGTTGAATAAAGGAGCATAGTGTGATGAAAAAGATAATAACGAAGATGTATTTATTTTGCATGGCAATTATATTAGTCATCATTATAAGAATTGGAAGTCAGATTATAGAACAAGAAGAGAATATAGCGAATATGACAAAGCAGAATGAGGAGTTGGAGAAGCAATATAATCAATACGTGCAAAATTATAATGAGGCAAGAGAGCTGCTTAGTCAATATGAGAAAGAAAGCCGCGCACTGTTAGAAAAACTAAATTACCAGAAAGAAATAACGAATAATACGGATCAATCTTTTATAGGATGGTGGGCGGTAGATGATTATTATAACAATGAATGGCTAAAATCTTCATGGGTTCGTTTCTATGATAAGCGTATTCAGATCAATTCTACTCAGTCAACCGAGCCCGTTTATCAAGTGAGACTTATTCGTAGAGAGGAACTTATTGAAATCCTGCAACAAGCAGGAGTAGATGATGAGGAAATTATCGATATGCTGGATGCTGATTATTATGGTGAGATGGATTTTAGTAACAGTTATGGGTGGGAGGAAGAATCCGATATGGACACTGCTATTATAAAAGAAATGAAATTTTATCCCATCAAATGGGATAAAATGCTTGGAATCAGTCAAAACGATGGCGGAAGAGTATATGTCGCAGGAAGGATGACGAGGTTTTGACGAATGAAAAGAATGATAGAAATTTTGTGTCCCATTATATTGGTGGCTGCCTTTTTTTTCTTATGGCAGAAAAATAAGGTTCAGTCAGTGCAGATAGAACAACTCAGAAGTATCCAAGAACAAATGGAAGAGCAGATGAGCCAGTATAAAAGTGATTATGCTTCATTACAGATCCAGATACAAGATTATACGGACAGTAACATAGAGTTAAAGGAACATATACAAGCCAGACAACAAGACGCGGATGGGGAATTGTTTTATGGTATTTGGCATGTATATGGGTACTATTTAGCTGATGTGGAAGCGTTGCAGGAATGTAACAGTCGCGTAGAAATTCAGAGTAACTATATAAAAGTTAACGACAATTATATCATAGAGAAGCCTATTTATCATATTGAAATATACCGCGGTACCCCTCAGCCGAAAACGTGGAATGTCTTACAGACCAATTATTTTATATTGAAAGATAAGTATGCAGGCGACAGTTGCGGTGGACTCAGTATTAAATTTGATGATGGAGATGTGCAGGATATTTCGGTGGAAGAATGTGATTTTTTATTGGAAGCCAGATACTATTTGATGAATGACAATGAACTGGCATGTATTACGGAGAATGATGGAGGAAAGATTTATCTTTTGGAAAGAATAACGGGTTGATTACGAAATATGATGGGGAGAGCATATATGGAGAGTAGACTACCAAAGATAACAGAAAAATTTTATCAACGAAAACAAGTCGTCATGATAGCCTCTGAATATGCGGACATTGTAATAGCGGATTTTCCATATCAGATTTGGATTGAGGAAGATAAGATATATCTGGAGATGACGGGATTGGACCGAGGCTATGTCTTCCATAATGAGAAGGAACTGGATCAAGGACAATCGTCTTTTGAGATTGCTTTTCAAGAGGGTGACAGCCTGTATTTCTCACAGGGTAGTATCACTGTTTATCAGGATTATTTGGTGATCGCTATGTCGGAAGGTTGCTATGAGTCTGCTTTGTTGGAACTTGCACCTAATCAGGTTCCCTTTGAAGGTTTTCCGAAATACAAACGTTCTCCCAGATTAATTAAAAAAGTTCCGACAGAGAAAATTGAAATCAATACACCTCCGGCAGCTAAGAAAATGGAAAAAAGAAATCTCATCCAAGTGGTAGTGCCGCCTTTAGTCATGTTGTGTGTAACAATTTCGGTCAGCATCCTGATGCGAAGAGGTTTGTTTGTAGTGATTTCTGCGATTTCAACAGTTATGAGTCTGATTATGTCCGTCAGTAAATTTGTGAAAGACCGAAAAGAACTGAAAGAGCAGGAGCAAAAAAGACAGGATATGTACGATAGCTATCTGTTGTCTGTGCGTAAGAGACTGTACAATGCTCTGGAGGCAGAAAAAGATGCAGTGCACTATAATAATCCGACAATAGAAGCTATTGAACAGATGATTAATACATATAGTAGCCGTATTTATGAAAGGAATACCGGAGATGACGATTTTCTAAAGGTAATGATAGGTAGCAGTGATGAAAAGGTGAGTTTTCCGTTATCTATGAAATCCAAGGAAATGGAAATGAACGTAGATCCTTTGGAGCTGGAAGCACGGAAATTATATAGTAGTTTTTTGATGCTTAAGAATAAGCCCGTTTGTATTGATCTGAAGCAAGCGCATCTGGGATTGGTGGGTGAGAAGAATATCATTCACGAACAGATAAAGTTAATTGTAGCGCAATTGGCATTTTTTCATTCCTACCATGATTTGGAAATTATAACTATTTATCATGAAAAATACAATGAGAATTTTAAATGGATGAACTGGTATCCTCACCTACGGATTCACGCGATTAATACCTATGGATGTATTAATAATGAGAGAATGCGGGATCATGTGATAGGGAGCATGTACCGTATTTTGAAAGACCGAAAATTGAAGAGGGAGGAGAGTAGAAAAGAATCCAGATTTTTGCCGCATTATCTATTTATTATAGATGAGCCAAAGTTAATTGCCGATCACGCCATTATGGAATATTTGGATAAAGAATCGGACGGATTGGGATTTTCAATTATATATACAACTCATATGAGGGCTAATTTGCCCGAAAATATTAGGACCGTAGTTCAATATGAGCATTCAGAGCAAGGTACATTGGTGATCGAACAGGGAGAGATGATAGATAAAAAGCTTAAGCTGCAAAGGGTCGGACGGGTGGATTTTGAAATGATGGCCCGAAACTTAAGCGTGCTTGTGCATGAAAAAGGAATTATTTCTCAAATCCCGGAAAGTGTTACTTTCTTTGATATGTATCATGTGGAAACACCGGCACAGTTAAAAATAGAAGAAAGGTGGCAGAGTAATCAGTCATATAAAACGCTTGCTGTACCTTTAGGATTAAGAGGTGTAGAGGATTACCTTTATTTAAACCTACATGAAAAAGCGCATGGACCGCATGGATTGGTAGCCGGTACTACAGGCTCCGGCAAGTCGGAAATCGTACAAAGTTATATACTATCTCTGGCTGTCAACTTCCATCCCCATGAGGTTGGTTTCTTGTTGATTGACTATAAGGGTGGCGGTATGGCGGGATTGTTTAAGGACTTGCCGCATCTGCTGGGTACTATTACTAATCTGGATGGTAGCGAAAGTATGCGTGCTATGGCATCCATTAAAAGTGAATTGGCAAGAAGACAGAAGATTTTCAGTCAAAATAATGTAAACCATATTAATGATTATAATAAGTTATTTAAATTGGGTGAGGTCACTGAGCCGCTTCCGCATTTGTTTTTGATTAGCGATGAATTTGCAGAATTGAAAAAAGAACAGCCGGAATTTATGACGGAACTGGTTTCGGCAGCCAGAATCGGACGTAGTCTGGGCATTCATCTGATTCTTGCTACACAGAAACCTTCTGGAGTAGTAGATGACCAGATTTGGACTAATTCAAGATTTAAACTGGCCTTGAAAGTACAGAATGAATCGGATAGCCGTGAGATTATCAAGACAACAGATGCCGCTTTTATTACACAGCCCGGCAGAGCATATTTACAGGTGGGAAACAACGAAATATATGAATTGTTTCAATCTGCATGGAGTGGCGCTCCACACCGTAACAAGCAGGACGCACCGGAAAAAGGACTAGTATATCTGGTGAATGAACTTGGACAAGGAGAACTTATTAATAATGATCTTAGCGGTATAAAAGAGAGCGGACAACTGGAAGCGACCCAGTTAGATGTTACGGTTAGCTATATAGCAGATGTCTATTATAAGTTAAATGTGCAGCCGGTGAAGAAGCCCTGGCTTCCACCATTGTCAGGAAGAATAGCGAGTCCTTCTTTAGCAGGGTATGAATGGAATGTAAATCGGGAAATAAATAGTCAACCTTTAAATCTGACGGCAGAAATCGGATATATTGATATTCCGGAGGAACAGAGTCAAGTAGCATACCGAATGGATTTGATGAAAGATGGAAATGTGGCTTTTTTTGCAGCTTCCGGATATGGGAAATCCACTTTTCTTACTACAGTAATATTAAGCTTGGCTATGAATAACTCGGTAGCCTTATTAAATTTTTATATTTGTGATTTTGGAAACAGTGCGTTGATTCCATGTAATGCATTGCCTCATACAGCAGATTACATTACCGTTGATGATACGGAGAAAATGGAAAAGTTGATGCGGATTTTAAATGAAGAAATAAAAGTTCGCAAAAAACTGTTTGCAGATAAAATGGTTCAAAATTTTGATGTGTATAACCAGATTGCTACAGAAGGGTTAAAGGCAATTGTATTAATAGTAGACAATTATGATGTAGTGCGTGAAATCAGTCAGGAGTTGGATGATTTTCTGGCTAAACTGAGCCGGGATGGTGTCGGACTGGGTATTTATATGGTAGTAACTGCTACCAGACAGAATGGTATTAAATATGTGGCATTAAACAACTATAAGAATAAGATAGCGGGATATTTGGTTGAAAAAACAGAAGCATCCGGCCTGGTAGGTAAAAGTGCATATCAGCCTCCCGAAATAGAAGGTCGTGTTCTTGTAAAGCATGGAACCACAGCATGTCTAATGCAGGTGTACACAATGACCAAATTTAAAAATGAAATGGAATATAATACAGGTATTCAGGAGCTGATTGCCAAAATTTCAGAAATGTATCCTACTATGCGTGCTCCTAGAATTCCGATGTTACCGGAGAATTTTGATTCTACAATGTTGACATCGTATTCAGGAGATATGTCAGGGAAGGTTGCGCTAGGTCTGCATAAAGAAATTGTCGAACTTCGCGGAGTTGATAGGGGTACAGCACCCTTTGTCATCTTAGGAGATTCAGGCAGAGGCAAGACAAATCTCTTGAAGGTAATCGTAGAGCAACTACTTGGAACTGGCAAAATATATGTCTTTGACTCATCCAGTAAAGAATTGTTTTATTTGAAAGAAAGAGATATGGTGTCCTACGTTGAGATACAGTTCGACGTGGAGGATTTTATCGAAAATTGGAAGGAAGAGATAGCAACACGCAGAAAAAGATTCCATATGGCTTTGGAAGAAGATGCAAGGTTATCTCCAAAAGAGTTTTATACGACATTGGATCCATTTTATATCATTATTGATGACGCAGATGAACTGGCAGAAAATTATAAAGCTATTGGAAAGGCAATGGCTGAATGCCTGCGATTAGCAATTGATACTGGATGTGGAATTTTTGTGACTATCCATTCAACTAAGGCGAAGGCCTTTGATGAAGTTAGTAAACTTTTTAAAATCGCTACAGAAGGTATTTTGATTGGAAATCCGGGCTCGACCAGTATTTTCCCGCCTGTAGCGACCAAACAGCTTCCATCAGCGGGAGAGGGTCTGCTTTATCATAGTGGCGGCTATGAAAGAATTGTTTTGCCAAAATATATATCAAAAATGGAAGGAGAGGAAGACTAATGGGTAATTTATTAGGCAGTGCTGCTGCTAAAATGGCACAGCGAGCGGCGATTAACGCTAGGATTGGCGTACTACGGGGCAAAGTAAATGAAGCAAACAGGATTAAAAGAGAACTAAATAATGTAAATAACCAAGTAACCAATTCTTTAGATAGTTGGGATCAAAAATACAGCAACTTTCGATCACAAGAAATATCAGCTGTAGTGGTTACTGATAAATTTGAGGGAGAAAGTGCGGAGAAAATAGCGCTAAAGTTGCCGGAACCAATTGAAGAAATGGAAAACACTGTGGCATCTTCGGAAGGTGTACAGGGAGAAGTAGAGGTACAAATTATGAAGCTGGATACATATATTGAAAAACTTCAAGATGAAATTGCAACATTGCAGGCAGAATTAGCAGCTATATAAAGAGAGGAGAAAATTATGGCGGACATTGTTAACTTACAACAAAGTGAGTATGATTCATTTATGACACAATTGGAAACTATACACGGAGATGCGATCAGTAGAATTGAAAAAATATCCTCGGATATCCGAACATTGTCAAGTATTGATGGCGGTTTCTATATAGATCAGATATCAGAGAAAATAGCAACTTTGCTTGACACTTTAGATTCAGGAATCAAAAATCCTATGGTTATTAACATGCAGGCTTCATGTGAAAGTATGAGTGACTTTGCAACAATTATAGCTAATGTAGATTCATGTTGTAATATTTAAATGTGCCTTATAGCATAGAAAAGGAGGGCAAGATGCCAGATACGAGCAATATAGCAATTAACCAAAGCACAGCACCGATGGTGATGACGCAGATTCAAACGGATGCCAATAGTCTCCTGACAGAAATGGAAGGGAAATACAGCGAGCTGGCTGCTCTGATTGTAAACTCTAAGGGGGATTTTATTGATGCCTTAAAAGTTCAGATAGAGAGTGAATTAGAGATGATACGTGCTGCGGCTGATTTTTTCTTGACTCTAATTCAAATGATGCAGGCGGCAGATGAGGACTTTAACAGGCTTGATGCGTCATATGCGGAGAGGCAAATCAATTAAATGTTAGTTAATAAAGGCTGTTCTTCAATTATTGCGAACAGCCTTTTTGTGTGATACGAAAACAAAGTGAAATTCTGATAAGACAAAATTCTTAGCATTAATAACTGTTATATTTTATCTTCATAAAGTCTGCAAATCCTCGAAAATGCTAAATTCATAGCAAGTAAGCTTGCCCTTATTCTTTCCCTTTTGTTATATCCTTTTGCCTCGTGTTACAAACACTCATAAGGGCAAATATAAGGGAAAGGAAAAAACAGGAACAAGTTCCTGTGCAACAAATTATAACGCAATATGAACAGGACATGAAGAACTGATTGAAATGATTCCACAATATTTTAGGGAAAGGACAAAAGACTACTCCCTCCTCGGAATGTGCCTTAAATAATCTTGTTATTGATGAGCCGCTTGAATATGCTCGTCTTTATCTTGAGGGTAATATGCAGATGTGGGTGGAAGCAGAGAATTCTCTGGAATTATGGTAATAAACAAGACTTAAGGTACAGCACTCTGTTTTTTAAAATTCAGAGGGGCGGCAGCACTTTAGGCTGTCGCTCCTTGATTACCTATCAGTAAAACTAGACAGCGCTGTCAACGGCGGCGCAGAGCGGCGTTTATTTCACCGTTGACTGATCTGGTTGGTTTTGCTATTTGGTTTTATAGCATATTTTTCTTTGCTGAATATTAATTTTGCAGGATAGTACATATGAAAATTATGAAAGAACATCACATATACTTTCGGACAGAGAAGAGAGTATAGAGTATTGACAATTGATTACAAATAGTGGTATTGTATAATTGAAAACACTAGATATTGTGTTGTGCATAGAAACCAAGAAATTCTTTTGTGGAAAAGCAAAAAATATATTGACATATTTACTAAATTGTGATATATTTTTTAGGCCGTATATGCTACACACAATTGAATATGGAGACAGCTTTGATATTAAGATGAATTCGAAGTTGTGAGGATACTAATGATAAGACAGCTTACAATTATAATAAGGTTTTTAGAAAAATAAAAGCGAAGAGGCAAGGGGTCTTTTCGCTTTTTTTTGGTGATATGGGTAATTGGTTAAAAAAGGAGATTTAACCTAATATTTAATTTTTAGAATTATTGTAATTTGCACATAAGTAATTATAGGGAGACGCGAATAGATAACCATTTGCATAGATACGAATGACAGATCAAGAGCTTAATGAAATTATTGCTGACCTTAACCAAACTCAACGAGAAGCCTTAGAACAATATTTGGAATATCAGAGGTATCCTGATGAGGATGATGCGGAGATAGCATCCATAAAGAAGGAAGCATATAGTTTATATAAAAATACAATCTCGGGCTTAATAGCAAAAGTTGAAGTATATGCGCATGATTTACCCATGTCTATATATAGCATAACCGATAATATTGTTCGCATGCATTCTCTTGTGGCGCAAATAGAAGAACGTGATCAGGCAATAAAAGAGTATGAACAAATAATACAATATGAAAAATTCTTTATTAATATATTGTATCTCATGTTGACAAAGTTGTATGTTGCGCAAATAAAAGCTTATATAAAAGTATTAAAGAGATTCAATTATAAGGGTGTTTGTGTAGATAATACGCCGGTTTTATATGATGCTAAACGGCAAATAAAAAGCATTTTGTGTTTGGTGAGTCAAGGGAAGGAAATTTTAAAGAATGTTTATTCTATTAAGTGGATTCAAATAGAAATGTTTATAAGTAATGTGCCGCCGTTTATCAGGAAATTCATTAATAGAGAGGTAGATATTATGAATGAAAATAGTCGATTGATATCCGAACTATCATATGCCTTTCATACAGCTCAGAAAACTTTAAATTTATGTGAAACAAACTTTCCCAATATTGTTAACAATGGATATAATGAAAGTTTGTTTAAGCGGTTATGGAATATTATGCCAATGGTTCTCTCGTTTCTTTTGGCTTTATATGGTTTAATTATTATATATTATAAATTACTGGGGGCATAAATATGGGCTTATTTAAAAGAGACAAGAAAAAAGAGGTTGTCAATAAGGATTTTAACACCAGCGTTTTAAAAGAACGTGTTGTACCGACAACCATATATTCTCGCAATGATGCTGTTGGTTTTTCTGTAAAGGAACGAGGCACGATCTTTGGAAATTTGAAAAGAGGAAAGCCTTTCAAACTTTAGGGAGATAACTTAATATGCGTCAAAATACAGAACATGTCAGACAGTTAGAGGATTTTCTCATTAAATCCTATCGCCCTGCTATTATTAATTGTGAGCCCAAAACTGAAAGGGAGTTACTTTCAATCTATCAAACACACACAGTTCCTCTATATGAATATATATGCTGTATGTATTCTTTTGCATTTCCGATTAGCAATGAGATAAGAGCTATGTTAGGGCATCTGTCTGAATATAGGTCATCGAAAATAAGCAAAAGGGAAGAGTTGCATAATGTTTATGGACATTTTCGACGAGCGAATTTAGATGCGCTGAAGATAATATGTGATGAGTTGGATAGAAGTCTGCTGATAATACTTCAAAAGCAATATTCTTATGATTATAGAAATGTGTATGTAAATTATTTGAAAGAATACAGTGGAATGTATTTTATGGCAAAGAATGCTTACCTTGAAGCTCAAGAAAAAGAATGTGTTGGAAGTGATAGAAATACACATAATATTTTTGAGTTTTATTATTCAGCGGCTAAGCAATATATATTACTAAAACAGTTCTATGAGAAGCATAAAAAGGAGACTCAGAGGATAAAGCGGAGCACAACTATCAAAAAAGGCATTTGTTGGTGCTGTTCAGTTTTTGGGATTGTTGTAGCAATTTTACAATTGTTTATTTGATATCCTCTAAAAAGTGCAATAGTATGAGTAATAGGCTATAACAGTGATGACTGTTATAGCCTATATTTTATCAAAATACAATTAGTAGATTTGATTTATGATAGCGGCTAATATAGTGCCAACTTAATCGTACGGTTTTAAAGCATCTGTTCTGAAAGCCTATCAAAAGGTTTCTTGCAAAGCGTAATTGTTTGGTATCTATTCCGCGCAGAAGTCCCACAACATCGCGCCATTCCTCGCTCTCATGGCGAATACTCCCAATTAAAAATTCATCTGGTGTAGTATTGAGTACAAGTGCTATTTTAAGTATAACTTCCAACGATGGAATTGATGTGGTACGTTCAATACAAGAGAGATATTTGCCGTTGATTCCGGCACGCTCACAGACTTGGACTTGTCGTAGACCAAGTTCCCTTCTTCGTCTTGCAACACGCTTTCCAATCACAGAATAATCCAAATCCATCGTAAATCTCCTCCTACTACACATCTTATCGAATAAGTGTTCGGGTTGAAACTATTTATAAGTCGCAAATCAATTTAACATAAAAATTATTCGCAAATAAAATCGAATTATCTACTTATAGGCAGAATTTTGTTTCATGACGCATAGTCCGTATTACAAAAATAGAATTTGTCTAAACTAAATTGACATTTTAGTTTAGCCAAAACTATATTGACTAACTCCTAGAGATATAGCTATAATAAAACAAGAATTTAGTTTAGCCAAATTTTTAAAGGAGAAAAACTTCATGTATATCAAGCGCGCCATAGAAGAGACGGTTATCCAAGTATCCCATATGTTTCCCGTGATGCTGGTGACAGGTCCCCGACAGGTCGGAAAAACTACATTGCTGAAGCAATTGGCTGAAGAAAATCGCAAGTATGTCACATTGGACGATCCGGATGTCCGTTATCTGGCGAAAAGAGATCCGGCACTTTTCATGCAGAGGTATACCCCTCCGGTGCTGATTGATGAAATACAGTATGCAACGGAGCTTTTACCTTATATCAAAATGAGTGTGGATGATTCGGGTCGTAAAGGCGATTTCTGGATTACGGGTTCTCAGGTATTCAGGTTGATGCAGAATGTCAGCGAGAGCCTTGCGGGACGGGTCGGCATTATCAATTTGCTGGGGCTTTCAGACGCGGAAATCTACGGCTATGAGAGCGAGCCTTTCACCACGGACTCAGAGCGGCTGATGCAAAGGTTGGAGATTACGAAAGAGCGGGGATTAAATGAGGTCTATGCCCGCATTTTCCGCGGGTCTATGCCGGAACTGTATGCGAATGAGTCCATGGACTGGGAAACCTACTACCGCTCTTACGTGGATACTTATCTGCAGCGGGATATCAGGGATTTGGCGCAAGTGGCTGATGAGATGGACTTTTACCGATTTATGACGGTGGTTGCTGCGCATACTGCCAGACCTGTCGTGTACGAAGAGTTGGCGAATGAAGTAGGCATGTCTGCACCGACCGCTAAGAAATGGCTGTCGATTTTGGTGTCTTCCCATATTGTTGCTTTGGTGCAGCCCTATTCCAACAATATACTGAAGAGAGTTGTGAAAATGCCGCTTATGCATTTTCTGGATACCGGTCTGGCGGCATATCTGCTAAAGTGGGGAAATCCCGAAGCGTTGGAGAAGGGCGCGATGTCTGGGGCCTTTTTTGAAAGCTATATATTTTCCGAGATTTATAAAAGCTATCTGAATGCGGGAAAAGAGCCGCCCATTTTTTATTATCGGGACAAAGAGCAGAAAGAAATCGACTTGATTCTCTATCAGGATGGCACGCTTTTTCCGATTGAAATAAAGAAAACGGCTTCCCCCGGAAAAGCGGCGATTAAGAATTTCCGTGTCTTAAATCCGGTGCAGGAACCGGAGAGATTCGGCGTTGTGAATGAGTTGAAAACAGAGATTGGACAGGGGAGCGTAATCTGCATGGCGAGAGAACTTTTACCAATCGATGAAAAAAACTGGTATGTACCGGTGTGGATACTTTAAGGCTGTTCTTCAATTATTGCGAACAGCCTTTTAGTGTGGTAGAATATACGGGGTGGAAATGCGCAGCATTTTCGAGTTTGGCACGGCTCATAATAACAGATAAGTATGAATAAGGAGAATCATATGGCGAGCATCAGTTTAACCAAAGTTATCGAGAAATTTAAATTGGAAAATCTCACACCTGAAATCGATATTTCCAAAATTAAAATAACGCAGCCGGACATCAGCAGACCGGCCATGCAGCTGGCGGGATACTTTGAGCATTTTGTTCCGATTCGTCTGCAGATAGTCGGGTTCATTGAATATTCTTATATGAATGCGCTTGAGAAGAAGAAACAGGCTGAAATTTTTGAGAAGCTGCTCAACAATCCGATTCCCGGAATCGTATTCTGCAGAGAGCTGTATCCCAACGATCTGTTCAGGGAGATTGCAGTAAAGTACGGCGTTCCGCTGCTGTTGAGCAGACAGGCGACATCCACATGTATGGCTGAGATTATCAGATGGCTGAACGTACAGCTGGCCCCCTGTATCTCGGTGCACGGTGTTCTCGTGGATGTGTACGGTGAGGGCGTGCTGATCACGGGTGAGAGTGGCATCGGTAAATCGGAGGCGGCTCTGGAACTGATCAAGAGAGGACATCGTCTTGTTACCGACGACGTGGTGGAACTGCGGAGGGTCAGCGAGGATACGCTGGTCGGCTCCGCGCCCGATATCACGAAGCACTTTATTGAACTGCGCGGTATCGGTATCATCGATGTCAAAGCGCTTTACGGAGCATCGAGCGTAAAGGATACGCAGTCCGTCGATCTGGTTATCAAGCTGGAAGACTGGAATAAAGAGAAAGAATATGACCGTCTCGGGTTGGAAGAAGAGTATACGGAATATTTGGGCAATAAGCTGGTATGCCACAACATTCCCATCAGACCGGGACGTAACTTAGCAGTCATCTGTGAGTCGGCGGCGGTCAATCACCGTCAGAAGAAGATGGGCTACAACGCCGCGCAGGAATTGTATAAGCGTGTACAGCAATCGCTGGCAAACAAAGAAGACGACGATGAGGATGACGCAACCGTAATTTAATGAGACAGAAGATGGGGTGATTGAAATGGCAAAATATGTATTCGGAGTTGATATAGGAGGCACCACGGTAAAGCTCGGATTGTTCGATACCGACGGAAAAGTGTTGGATAAGTGGGAGATTCCCACACGGACTGAGAATGGCGGGGCGAATATCCTGCCGGATATAGCGGCGAGTATTCAGGATAAAATGTCTGAGAAATCTGTTGACAAATCCGATGTCGTGGGCGTCGGCGTGGGTGCCCCGGGACCGGTTGACGGTGAAGGAATCATACATAAGGCGGTAAACTTAGGATGGGGTGAGATGAACCTGAAGAAAGAGTTGACTGCACTCTTGGGCGGTATGAGAGTGGAAGGCGGCAATGACGCCAATGTTGCGGCGCTTGGCGAGATGTGGAAAGGCGGCGGACAGGGTCATACAAATCTGGTTGCCGTTACACTCGGAACAGGTGTCGGCGGCGGCATCATCATCAACGGTAAAATCATGACAGGCGCTACCGGATCGGGCGGAGAGATCGGACATATCCATGTGGAGGATGATGAAAGCGAAGCCTGCGGATGCGGCAATTACGGTTGCCTTGAGGAGTATGCTTCCGCTACGGGCATTACAAGACTTGCCAACAGAAAATTGCAGGCGAGTGATAAGGACAGCGTACTTAGGAATGGCGAAGTGTCGGCTAAGACAGTTTTTGACGCGGTGAAAGCCGGGGATGAACTTGCCATAGAGATTGCGCAGCAGTTCGGTGAATATTTGGGTAAAGGACTTGCGGTGATCGCGGGAGTTGTCAATCCCGAAATCTTTGTAATCGGCGGCGGTGTATCGAAAGCCGGAGAAGTGCTGTTTGAGTATATCCGACCTTCTTTTGACAAGACGGTATTCCATGGCTGCAAGGATACGCAGTTTGCCCTTGCAACACTCGGGAATGATGCGGGTATTTACGGCGCAGCCAAGATGGTGTTGGATTAAGACGGAGTAAATGATACATAATTTGCATCGGAACAGATTATGATAAGACAGAATAAAATATAAAAAAGCGAGCACGCTCGCTTGCGAGATATTGCTTATGAGTATGCCTAGCGGCAAACTCGCAAACTCGGTAAACAACAAATCTGTGAAACGGACGGTATAGAATTTGAGCGCATCAATGTATGATTATATTAAAACAGTGATTCCCGGAGAGCGTATATTGTTTCATCAACCGATGAAAGAGTACACTACTTTCCGTGTCGGCGGAGAGGCAGAGTGTCTCATCATGATACGGCAGGAGGAAGAACTGGCGAAGCTGATTCCCTATTTGAACAAGATTGAGCAGAAATATTTTATTCTGGGAAACGGCAGTAATCTCTTGGTGGGTGACAAAGGCTATCGCGGTATCGTGCTGAAATTAGACGGCGAGATGGAGCAGATTTCAGTAGACGGTACGCACATTTCGGCCAAAGCGGGGGCATTGCTCTCCAAGGTGGCAGTGACCGCCAGAGATAACGGGCTGACCGGACTGGAGTTTGCGGCCGGCATACCGGGCAGTATCGGCGGCGGCATCGTAATGAATGCCGGCGCGTATGACGGTGAGATGAAGCAGGTGGTTGAGTCGGTTCGGGTGATGGATTGCGATGGACAGATCAGCGTCTTAGATAATGATACGATGGAGTTTGGTTACCGCACCAGCATTATTAAGAACAGACCATTTATTGTTCTGGAAGTTGTATTGCGGCTTGCGGAAGGTGATCGTGAACAGATTAGCGCCAGAATGGAAGAACTGATGCAGCTTAGAAGAAGTAAGCAGCCTTTGGAATATCCCAGTGCGGGCAGTACTTTCAAGCGGCCGGAAGGGTATTATGCAGGGAAGCTGATTATGGATGCGGGACTGCGTGGGTATCGTATCGGCGGAGCGCAGGTGGCGGATAAACATTGCGGATTTATTATCAATACAGGGAAAGCTACGGCGGCGGATATCAGAGAAGTGATTGAGGAAGTGCAGCAGCGTGTCAAAGAGAGATTTCATGTTTCTCTGGAGCCGGAAGTGGTTTTTCTGGGTGATTTTTAGGAGATTGGTTCTATGAGATTTGTTGTTGTGACCGGCATGAGCGGTTCCGGTAAGAGAACCGCCATGAAAATGTTAGAGGACGTGGGGTTTTATTGTGTGGACAACCTTCCGGTTCCGTTGATCGAGAAATTCGTGGAACTGATAGCAACGCCCAACAGTGAGATCAACAAG
The DNA here is from genome assembly GCA_022510625.1 of Lachnospiraceae bacterium. GTDB lineage: Bacteria > Bacillota > Clostridia > Lachnospirales > Lachnospiraceae > UBA3282. The sequence goes on along the minus strand of JAFLTD010000015.1, from coordinate 6,851 downwards.
GTCGCGCTGGGACTGGACGTGCGGGCAGATCAGCCTTTTGGTGACGCGCAGCGCATTCTGGATGAGCTGAAGGAGAATGGTTATCTGTTTGAGATCCTGTTTATGGACGCCGGAGATTCGGTTCTCCTCAAACGGTATAAAGAGACGAGGCGTATGCACCCGTTGGCTCCTGAAGGAAGAGTGGAAGAGGGCGTGCGCAAAGAGCGCGACATACTGCAGGGCATCAAGCAGAAGGCAGACTATGTTATTGACACTTCCAATCTGCTTACGAGAGAGTTAAAAGAAGAGATTGATCATATTTTCGTGAGCAACGAAGAGTACAATTCATTGATGGTTACCGTCTTGTCCTTCGGATTTAAGAACGGTATTCCGGCTGATGCGGATCTGGTATACGATGTAAGATTTTTGCCGAACCCGTTCTATATTGATGAACTCAAATATAAGACAGGCAATGATAAGGAAGTACAAGACTACGTGATGAACTTTCCCGAGGCATCCGTGTTTTTGAATAAACTGACAGACATGCTTGATTTTCTGATTCCCAATTACGTAAAAGAGGGCAAACATCAGCTGGTAATCGGAATAGGATGCACGGGCGGCAAGCACAGAAGCGTTACGCTGGCCAACGAACTTTATGCCAAGATGAAAGATCATGGAAATTATGGCATAAAACTGTATCATAGAGATATCAGTCAGGGAGTATAATTTGAAAAGAGGAGAAATATGTCTTTTTCCGGAACAGTGAAAGAAGAACTTGCAACGCAGATCAGTTCCGGCAGGCACTGTCAGTTGGCTGAACTGGCCGCTTTGCTGCACTTCTGTGGAAGTACATGTGAGGACGGCAGACACCTGTGTCTGGATACGGAAAATGAAGCAGTTGCGAGAAAATGCTTTACATTATTCAAAAAAACATTTAATATAGATAATGTTGTGATGAAGGGCAAGAGAAGATTGCTGCCTGACGAAGAATCGGAGACGAAAGTGATACAGGCCCTGCATCTTGCCGGAAAGGCGGGAGAGCCGATAACGCTTGCAGCACCGGTGAATTCCCTGGTAATTAAAAATTCCTGTTGTGCGAGAGCTTATTTGCGAGGAGCGTTTATTTGTATCGGTTCTATGAGCGATCCGGAGAAAAGTTACCATTTGGAGTTTGTCTGCGATGGCGAATCGCAGGCGGAACAGCTTAGAGATATTATTCAGGAATTCCGAATAGAGGCCAAAGTTATCAAGCGCAAGAAATATGATGTGGTGTATTTGAAAGAAGGCGCGGGAATTGTAGATCTTCTTAATGTTATGGGGGCACATGTATCTTTGATGAATCTGGAAAATCTCAGAATTGTCAAGGAGATGCGAAACTCCATCAACAGGCGTGTTAACTGCGAGACGGCTAATATTTCAAAAACCGTCACCGCAGCGTCCAAACAAATTGAAGATATACTTTTGATCAGAGATAAATACGGATTTGAGAATCTGCCGGAGAATTTGAGGCAGATGGCGGAGATTCGATTGGAATATCCGGATGCTGCGTTGAAAGAACTGGGCGGATATCTGGAGCCGGCTGTGGGTAAATCAGGTGTAAACCACAGATTGCGCAGATTGAGTGAGATTGCTGACGGCATTAGGTCGTAAAAGGAGGAGAATATTATGACACAAAAATCAATCCAGATCAAACTGGAGACAGGCTTGGAGGCCAGACCGGTCGCAATGCTTGTGCAGGTGGCGAGTCAGTTTGAGAGTACCGTGTACCTCAATGTGGATGACAGAAAAGTCAATGCAAAAAGCATTATGGGTATGATGAGTCTGGGACTTGCCGCTGACGAACAGGTGACTGTCGTTGCGGAAGGCAAAGATGAAGAGTCTGCTGTCGAGGCAATTGAGAAATTCTTGAGCAGCAAATAGGTATGACAGTTTATTTGGTGACATTTAGATAAGGCAGAAAGTGAAGGAGATTTTCCGTGTCGGGAAATCTCTTTTTGGTTGATTACATAGTATCGGAGTGCTAGAATATTACCTAAGAAACGGAGGCTGATATCGGTCATGGATCAACGAATGCTTTTTATATATAATCCGAGAGCGGGTAAAGCGCAGATTCGCAGTAATCTGTTGGATATTATAGATATATTTGTAAAGGCAGGTTACGAGGTGACGGCTTATCCGACGCAGGCAGCAGGGGATGCGATCAAGGCGGTGAAAGAGCGCCGTGCCGGATATGATATCGTAGCTTGCAGCGGCGGCGACGGCACGCTGGATGAAGTGGTGAGCGGAATGATGCAGTGCGAGGAGAAGGTTCCCATCGGTTATGTTCCGGCTGGGAGTACCAATGACTTCGCCAATAGCTTAAAGATTCCCAAGAGTATGATCAAGGCAGCGGACGTGGTTGTAAACGGAAGGGATTTTGCCTGTGATATCGGGAGTCTCAACAACCACAATTTTATCTATGTGGCTGCGTTCGGTATTTTTACCGACGTGTCCTACGAGACGAATCAGGATGTCAAAAATGTTCTCGGCCATGCGGCGTATTTGTTGGAGGGTGTCAGGCGACTGCCCATGGTGCGTTCCTATGCTCTCAAGGTTTCCTATGATGATCAAGTGATCGAGGGGGATTTTCTCTACGGCATGGTTACCAATTCCTTTTCCGTCGCTGGCTTTCGGGGGATTACCGGCAAGGATGTGTTGTTGGACGATGGGCTTTTTGAGGTGACATTGATCCGTAAACCGACCAATCCCCTTGACCTGAATAATATCATAATGGCATTGGTGGATAAGCGCGTGAAGTCGGAATACATCTATACTTTCAAAACCCCGCGCCTGACCGTGGAGAGTGAAGAGAATGTGCCCTGGACGGTGGATGGGGAGTTTGGCGGAGAGCACATGAAGGCTGTCATTGAGAACAAGCAGAAAGTTCTTCACATTAGAATTCCGAACGAATAATAAATAATGCAATATTGTTTACCTGTGCTAAATTTTGAAAGGACGGCACAGATTATATTTGCGTCGGGTCAAGCTTTGCGTTATAATAGAGGACGAAAGTTATATCCGGTGTCAGCCGGTCAATAATCATAAAATAAGAAAGGTGGTAAGAACAATGCCATTAGTAACAACTACTGAAATGTTTAAGAAGGCATACAATGGCGGTTATGCTGTTGGTGCATTCAACGTGAACAACATGGAGATCGTTCAGGGTATCACAGAGGCAGCCGGCGAGCTGAACAGTCCTGTTATTCTTCAGGTTTCCAAGGGAGCGCGTGCTTATGCTAACCATACTTATCTCGTTAAGTTGGTAGAGGCAGCAGCCCAAGAGAATCCCCAGATCCCGATTGCTCTTCACTTAGACCACGGCGATACTTTTGAACTGTGTAAATCCTGTATTGACGGCGGATTCACTTCCGTTATGATCGATGCATCCTCCAAACCGTTTGAGGAAAACATTGCTTTGACAAAGCAGGTTGTAGAGTATGCCCATGACAAAGGCGCAGTAGTAGAGGCTGAGCTCGGTACATTGGCAGGTGTTGAGGATGAGGTCGTTGTAGAAGCAGGTAAGGAATCGTATACCCGTCCTGAGGAAGTGGAAGAGTTCGTTTCCCGAACAGGATGTGACTCTCTCGCAATCGCAATCGGTACATCACACGGCGCGTACAAGTTTACGGCAGCTCAGTGTACAAGAAATGCTGAAGGCATTCTTGTTCCCCCGCCGCTTCGTTTCGACGTATTGGAAGAGTGTATCAAACGCCTTCCCGGTTTCCCGATTGTTCTTCACGGTTCATCTTCCGTTCCGCAGGAGTTCGTAAAGATGGTTAACCAGTACGGCGGAGATATGCCTGATGCAGTAGGTATTCCGGAAGAGCAGCTTCGTAAAGCGGCTGAGCTTGCCGTATGTAAGATCAATATCGACTCCGATATCCGTCTTGCTATGACAGGTAACATCCGTAAATACTTTGCAGAGCATCCGGATCATTTCGATCCTCGTCAGTATCTGAAACCGGCTCGTCAGGCTGTTAAGGATATGGTTGCTCATAAGATTAAGAACGTTCTTGGTTCTGACGGCAAGGCGTAAGAAGTATATAGTAAAGAATAAAAGAAGAACCCTTTCACAATAGAGAGGGTTCTTTTTTGTATAGGTTTCTTATGGAATATACTTGTCTCTGAGCTAGGTATTATATAAATTCAAGAATGTACATATTCTTTTAAAAATTCTTGTATGGTCCCGTAGTATGATTCCGGTTCCTTATCCTGTGCCTGGGCATGTCCTGCGCCGTCTATGATCAATAATTTTTTTGGGCAGGTGGCAGCGTCATATAGTTCTTTTGACATTTCCGGGGATATCATGACATCGGCGGCACCGTGGATAAAAAGGATTGGCGTATCACTCTTCGCGACTGCATCCAGCGCCGATGCGTCCAACAGGTCATAGCCGCCGCGTAAAAGCAGAATGAGTCGGGCAGAATCTACCAGCGGAAACGCGGGCAAATAAAACCATTCTTTTACCTTGTCGCCGAACATGGAATATGCGTCCGTGTAGGAACTGTCTGAAACGACCGCCACAACATGATCCGAAAGGTTGTCCTCGCCTGTCATCATCAGCGCTGTGGCAGCGCCCATCGACTGACCGTGAATGACAATGATGGCATCCGGATCCTGAGACAAAATATAGTCAAGCCAAAGATTGCAGTCGTAATGGTCTGTCCGGCCCATTCCGATGAAGTCGCCCTCGCTTTCTCCCTGACATCGCAAATCCGGCACAATCACATGATATCCCTCTTCGTAATACCAGTAGGCAAAAGGATACATCTCTTCTTTCCAACCTGTGTAGCCATGCAGTACAAGCGCCCACTTGTGATTATCTACACTTTCGTCCTGCGTCCCAAATTCCGTTGCGACCAACTTGTATCCATCATCAGTAATTGCTGAGAGCTTTTGGGATTCGACTGTCTCAAGCCACTCGCCGGTCTCTTTTAATGCCAGCTGATGATTGACCTGAATGTCCGAAGTCTGTACAAGCGCAGCGTAGCTTTCGTCCGTGATCCGTTGGAATGATTCCAGCTTTCGCATAAAAGAAGGGACAAGCGCCGCACTCACAAGAAAATTAACCAAAATAAAATACAATACGACAAGCAGTAGTATTATAGTACATAGAATTATAAAGATTTTACGCTTTCTCGTCACGTTCATCATGTCCTTTGCGGAGTATGCTGTATCTTTATTTTACTATATATCAATATTTCCTGCCAGCCGTATTGTATTGTTTAAGTTTGCCAGTTTTTACGCGTTGTGCTATTTTTTGGTTTTTATTTACCCTGGTTTGCGTGATCCTTATTAATATCCGGGAAAACGGAGAGCATCGGCTCAATATCTTTATTCTTGATATTACGGTCAACGTAGTTTTTCGTGATTTTCATAACAAGCGGTGACAGACAGAGCACACCGATTAAGTTCGGCATAGCCATCAGGCCATTGAATGTATCGGAAAGATCCCATGCAAGGCTCAAGTTCATAGTAGCACCGATGAAAATAATCACGATAAATACAATCTTATATACAATTGTAGATGTCGTACCAAATAAATACTCCCACGCCTTAGTGCCGTAATGGCTCCAGCCTAGAACCGTGGAAAATGCAAACAACAGGATTGCAAGCGCAATGAACATTGGACCAAAGGAACCGAATACCGTAGCAAATGCCTCTCCTACCAAAGCGGAACCTGAAGACTCGCTTAATACGGCACCCGTTTCCAGATCAACAAGACCGGATGAAAGCACGGCAAATGCTGTCAGTGTACAAACAATTATTGTATCCGCAAATACCTCGAAGATACCCCACATACCCTGACGCACGGGTTCCTTAACATTGGAGTTGGAGTGCACCATAACTGAGGAACCAAGGCCGGCTTCGTTGGAGAATACGCCACGTTTCATACCCCATGTGACAGCCATCTTAACACCGGCACCGACGATACCGCCGCCTACAGCGCGCAGACCGAAAGCACCCTTAAAGATTGCGGCGAATACTTCGCCAATTTGACCAATGTTGGCGAAAAAAATAATGATAGCACCGAGTATGTATATAATTGCCATGAAAGGAACCAGCTTCTCCGTAACGGAAGCGATTCTCTTAAGGCCACCTACGATAACGAGCGCTGCAAGAACCATCAATGCAATACCTGTGACAAAGGTCGGAATCGAGAATGCGGCGTCCATATTAGCTGCGATAGAGTTCACCTGACTCATGTTGCCGATACCGAAAGAAGCGAGCAGACAGAACGCGGAAAATAATACAGCTAATATTGCACCAATCTGCCTGCAGCCCTTATAGGATCCAAGGCCGTCTTTTAAGTAGTACATAGCACCGCCGCACCATTCGCCTTTAGAGTTTTTGCGGCGATAGTAGATACCGAGTACATTCTCGGAGTAGTTTGTCATCATGCCAAAGAAAGCCACAATCCACATCCAGAAAATTGCGCCCGGGCCTCCGGAGATGAGGGCACTGGAAACGCCCACAATGTTACCCGTACCGATAGTGGCAGCCAGTGCCGTACATAGGGACTGGAACTGAGATATAGCCTTGTCGTCCTTATCGGTATGCTTCGTAATATGTTTGTCCCTGAAGATGCTTCCAATCGTATTTTTCCACCAGTGTCCAAAATGGGATAACTGGAAAAATTTAGTCAATATGGTCATCAGGATACCCGTACCAACAAGGAGCACCAACATTGGGATACCCCATACAAAGTTGTTGACAGCTCCGTTGACATTCGTAATAAAATCTACGAAACTATTCATAATAGACTCCTCCTTCGCCATTTCCGTAAAAAAGCGCAGACATGATAGGTATGTCTACGCTGACATTTCGGAAAT
>JAFLTD010000149.1 GCA_022510625.1 Lachnospiraceae bacterium | reverse complement strand
AATAATGCTAAAGAAATGAAAGATTTGGCAAGAAATACAAAACAATACTAAATTAAATCCGAAGATTTTTCACATACTAGAAAGGACATACTTTACGTGTGTCCTTTTTCCTATGCCGTTAATTTCTTAGGAAAAATATGTTACGCAAATGTGAGGATGTGATAAATTGGAACGATTAATTTATATGACGAAACAACAGGAAAAAGCATATAGGGGATTACTGTATCTGCTGCTCGCGGCAGCGGTCGCGGCATTGACAACGATTGTCTATTTTACTTACTGGGATAAAATACCTTCGACGATTAAGATACGTGCGGGTGTGGAGCAGGAATTGAATTTCCGTGTTCCCGCATCCGGTGAGATTTACCGCGCCACAGAGAATGCGGCGCAGGCGGCATCAATACCCGCAGACAATGTGGAGAGAGAACGGGCGGCAGAGAGCATATCCGGCAGTGTACAGAGTATCCATGTAGATTTTACACATACGGTAAAAGTCAAAGCGAATGAAATTGATACTTATCAGATGGATCTGAAGCTGTTTGGTATTCTTCCATATAAAAGTGTGGACATCGAAGTCATCCAGGATAAGATGCTGATACCGTCGGGCATCCCCATCGGTATCTATGTAAAGACGAACGGTGTGCTGGTAGTGGGAATCGGTGAGTTTGAGAACAGTGAGGGCAAGAAAGTGTCGCCGTCGAAATACGCTCTGCAGAAGGGAGATTATATCTTAAGTGTGAACGGCGAAGAGATAGAGAATAAAAAGCAGTTTATCCGGTTGGTAGAAGATTCGGGCGGAGAAAACATGGTACTTTCGATCAAAAGAAATGGTGACATAACAGATGTTATGGTAAAACCGGAATACAATCAGAATCAGGATTGGAAACTGGGAATCTGGATCAGAGACAATGCGCAGGGAATCGGCACAATGACCTATGAGGATACGGACCACACGTTCGGCGCCCTGGGACACGGTATCAATGATGTGGATACTTCGACGCTGATGAATCTGGAGGAGGGGACTCTGTACAGAACGGAGATCGTCGGCATTACCAGAGGCAGCAACGGTTCACCGGGAGAATTGACCGGTTATATCGAATATGACAGTGATAATGTGATCGGAGAGATCACAGAGAATACGACGGAAGGCATCTTCGGAGTGTGTGACACAGAGATTGAGAATGCCGCGTGCTATGAGCCGATTCCAATCGCTCTAAAGCAGGAAATCGAACTGGGTCCCGCACAGATCATCTGCTCCGTCACCGGCGAACCGGAGTTTTATGATGTGGAGATTGTAGAAGTAAATCTGGAGCGTGATAACATTAATCGGGGAATTGTCATACAGGTGGTGGACGAGAAACTTTTAACTCTGACGGGCGGAATCATTCAGGGTATGAGCGGAAGCCCGATTATACAGAACGGAAAGCTGGTGGGCGCGGTGACTCACGTGCTGGTACAGGACTCCACGAGGGGGTATGGAATTTTTATTGAGGAGATGCTCGGACATTAGTGCGATGCCTTACGGTTCCATAGCATACTTTCATTGTTTATAATAGTTTGTGTCGGAAGTCGTCAACAGGCCGACAGAGCAGTGAAATAGGTGGAGATGGAGGAGTACTATGGAGACTTTAAACGTAACATCATCAAGAGATCAAGAGCAGTTTTACCGGATTCTGAACAACCTGATCAGCACGAACAAGGAGTTTCAGATTATGATAACCGTACCTTCGGGCACAAAAGAGGAGGATGTACAAGTATCCGATACGATCATTCAGACAGGTGTTGTGCGTGATTTGGAAAAGGATGTGACGGATATCATTCACGAAATCGGTGTACCGGCGCACATCAAAGGATATCAATACCTGCGCGAGGCAATCATGATGTCGGTACAGGATGTGGAGATGTTGGGGTCGATCACGAAAGTACTGTATCCGACCATAGCTAAGAAGTATCAGACGACGCCGAGCCGCGTAGAGCGTGCTATCAGGCATGCAATTGAGGTCGCATGGTCCAGGGGCAGAATGGAAACGCTGGACGCCCTGTTCGGATACACGATCAATACGGGTAAGGGAAAGCCTACAAACTCAGAATTTATAGCGCTCATCGCAGATAAAATCAGGCTTCAGTACCGCAGCTAGCATTCGACTTATTTTTCAAAATAATCCTTTTATTGACAGTCAAAATGCTGTATAATATCTCATGAGAGTTTTGATGAGACTGGACAATCTTTATCTTGGAGGGTTAGCATGAAAAATATTTTGTTTGTTGCATCGGAGGGTGTTCCTTTTATCAAGACAGGTGGTTTGGCGGATGTAGTCGGTTCATTGCCGAAGTGCATTGACAGGAAATATTTTGATATCAGAGTGATTCTTCCCAAATATACCTGTATGAAGCGGGAACTGAAAGATCAACTTACCTATAAGACTCATTTTTATATGGATTTTCACTGGAAAGAAGAGTATGTGGGCATACTGGAAACCGAAGTTGAAGGGATTAAATACTATTTCATCGACAATGAAGTGTTCTTCGGCGGTTTCAGACCTTATGGGGATAACGCATTATACGAGATTGAGAAATATGCGTTTTTCTGTAAAGCGGCTTTGTCTATTCTCCCGGTGATTGATTTCAGACCCGATTTGATTCACTGTCACGACTGGCAGACAGGATTGATTCCGGTTTATCTGAAAGAGAGATTCCAAGGCGGCGATTTCTACAGAGGAATCAAGACCGTTATGACCATTCACAACCTGAAATTCCAGGGTAAATGGAGCGTCAAAGAGGTAAAGGAGATCACCGGACTGCCGGATTATTTCTTCACCTCCGATAAACTCGAGGCCTATAAAGATGCGAACCTTCTGAAGGGCGGTCTGGTATATGCGGATGCCATTACCACCGTCAGCGATACATATGCGGAGGAAATCAAGACAGCGTTTTACGGGGAGGGATTGAACGGACTCCTGTGCGCAAGGGCGAAAGATTTGCGCGGAATCGTCAACGGAATCGACTATGATGAGTTTAATCCTGAGACGGATCAATATCTTGAGAGCCACTACAACGCGGTGAACTTCCGCAAAGAGAAAGTCAAGAACAAACGTGCACTGCAGGCGGAGCTGGGATTGAACCAGGATGATAAGGCGATGATGATCGGTATTGTATCACGTCTGACGGGACAGAAAGGTTTCGACCTGATTGCATATATTATGGATGAACTCTGCCAGGACAATGTGCAGATTGTAGTTCTCGGAACGGGCGAAGAGCAGTATGAGAACATGTTCCGACATTTTGATTGGAAATATCACGGCAAAGTGTCGGCCAATATCTATTATTCCGATGCGTTGTCCCACAAAATATACGGAGCGAGCGATGCATTCCTGATGCCGTCGCTGTTCGAGCCCTGCGGCTTGAGTCAGCTGATGTCATTGAGATACGGCACGGTTCCGATCGTGCGTGAGACCGGAGGACTCAAAGATACCGTACAGCCCTACAATGAGTATGAGGGAACCGGTACGGGATTCAGCTTCACGAATTACAATGCCCATGAGATGCTCGGCACGATTCGCTATGCGGAACACATTTTCTATGACAAGAAGCGCGAGTGGAACAAGATGGTTGACAGAGCGATGGCTGTTGATTTCTCGTGGCATGTATCCGCGGAAAAATATCAGGAGATGTATGACTGGCTGATTGGATAGTCCGGAAATGGCGGAAATAAATAAAAGAAATACACACGAACAAAATAAAAAGAATGATTTTGTACTCCAGGCGGGTATTCTGGCGGCATCGGGAATGATCGTGAAGGTCATCAGCCTGATCTACCGAAGCCCGCTTCGGAGTATTCTAGGCCTTGAGGGCAACGGGTATTATTCCGTTGCCATGCAGGTTTATACGATCATTTTGTTGATTTCGTCCTACAGTATTCCCTCGGCAATCTCCAAGGTGATTGCCCAGAAGCTTGCGTTCAAGGAGTACCGCAATGCTCAGAGGGTTTTTCAATGCGCACTGATCTATGTGCTGGTTGTGGGCGGGATCGCTTCTATTGTGACTTTCGTGGCGGCACCTTATTTTGTTAGGGAAAATTCTGTGGTGGCACTTCGCGTTCTTGCGCCCACCATATTCTTTTCAGGATTCTTAGGTGTGCTTCGAGGTTATTTTCAGGCGCATGGTTCCATGCTGCACACTTCACTCTCCCAGATACTGGAACAGATATTCAATGCCGTAGTCAGCATTCTCGCGGCGTATCTTTTGATGGAAATGGTGTCCGGCAGCAGCGATACGACACGTGCGATCTACGGATCGGCGGGAAGCGCTTTGGGAACGGGCGCAGGCGTAGTATCGGCGCTTCTGTTTATGTTCGGCATGTACATGTTGAACCGTAAGATGATAAACAGGCGGTCGGAACACGACAGGACGGGCAAATTGGACAGTTACGGGGACATTTTTAAAATTATTCTGACGGTTGTGACGCCGTTTATCCTCAGTACATTTATCTACAATTGCTCCACCGTGGTGAATATGTATATTTATGATTACATTTTGGTGGAGTATAAAGATGTCAATTCAATAACAACTGCTATCGATTATGGCATATTTTCGACGCAGGCGGTATCTATGGTAAATATACCGATTGCGATTGCATCAGCCATGTCTTCAGCAACGATTCCGGGGGTAGCCGCCTCCTATGTGCGCGGAGAGTACGAGACAACGAAGGCGTTGGTGGCGAAGGCAATCCGTATGACAATGCTTGTGTCCATACCTGCATCGGTCGGATTGCTGCTCCTCGCCAAGCCGATCATGCACTTTATCTTTCCGCAGCAGGATTCGCTGGATCAGGCTTCCGCACTCTTAGCGGCATTGGCTGTCACGGTGATTCTGTATGGGTTGTCAACGCTGACCAATGCGGTCCTGCAGGGAATCGGCCGGGTCAATACACCGGTGATCCATTCGGTGATAGCGCTGGTTGTGCAAGTGGCCGGTCTGGTGGCACTGCTGTTATATACGAATTTTAACTTGTATGCGCTCGTATGTGCCAATGTGATCTACTCGTTAGCTATGTGTATCCTGAATCAGATCTCCGTCAGAAAGCATTTGGGGTACAAGCAGGAAGTCGTGAAAACTTTTGTCAAGCCGCTCATTGCTTCCCTCGTGATGGGTGCGGTGGCGTTCGGTGTCTATCACGGATTGTACATGCTTGTGCCGATCAGCAGAGTGGCGCTGCTTGTTGCGATCGGTCTCGGCGCAGCGGTCTACTTCGTGGTCATCCTCCTGATCGGAGGAGTGAACGAGCAGGAACTTAGAGCATTCCCGAAGGGCGCTATGATGGTGCACATTGCCAAGAAGCTGCATCTATTGCATTGAGACAGGGATTTCGATTGAATATATTGTGACAATGCAGTTCGTGGAATATTAAATACAAATATATGAACAAATTAAATATGAGTGTAAAAAAGGAATAAATGATTGTCCAAAAACAAATACTGTTTAGGACAATTATTTTTTTAGGAGGTAGACCGTATGGCAAATTTATCAGAATTGGATTTACAGAATCTTCGTCACCTCATGGGCGGCTATGATGTGACACACTGCA
>JAFLTD010000148.1 GCA_022510625.1 Lachnospiraceae bacterium | reverse complement strand
CGGCGGTCTTGGAAAACCAAGGCCGCCTCAAAATTTTTATTCTCCCACAAGCAATTCTCTGGGTGCGATCTTTTTAATTTTCATGGATAGCAAGCATGCCATCATAAAGGCAAACAGCACAAGTCCGATTCCCAAAATAGTGACAAGACCAATCGGAATTGCAAATGTACACTTCACAATGCCTATTCCACTCAAAAGTATAGCGAGCAAAGGATTAATAATCGAGCAACTGACAATCAGCCCAACAATCATTGAAAGTATAACAATCGGCATAAAGCTTAGTGCTGTCTGCAGTATTAGCTGTCCGGTCGTAAAACCGAGTGCTTTCATAATTCCATAATCATGTTTTTTATTGTTTAGCATTGTTTTCACCAGAAGATACAACACAAATGTAATAATAAGCAAACTCAATATGATGACGGCGATTACAATAACTATCATAAGTGATATATAGACATTTACCGCTGCTAGTATTGACGAAACATTCGCCGTCAGATTGATATCTTTTCCAAATTGCTCACTCACTTCTTCATTAAATGCGTCTATATCTACTCCATCGGCTATATTAAGATAATAGGTCGCATTTTGCAGTACACCCATTCTTTCATATCCGCTTCTGGTCAGCAGACAATCTTTCCCCAGATAATTAGTGGTTTGCGTAAGACCGGAGATAATATATACCGCCTCGATTCCGTCAGCAGTCAAAGTAATCTCATCCCCTATTTTCAATTCATTTTCTTTGGCATATTTTGCCGCAAGTGCCACTTCATTATCGTATTTCGGAAATCTGCCTTCAAAGCAGACATTTTGATTATTTACCTTAACAAAATCGTCTGACAGCATTGCCGACAAAGTAACTCCACCGATATGTCGCACTTCAGTCGTATGAAAAAGATATATTTTCAGGACACGCTCATCTTTGTGCATCGTCTTCAAAAATTCGTCTTCCACCACCACATTGACATTGATAGCGGCATCCGCCGTTTCTCCGATAATCATCTCAATGAACGGCTGAATGTCCACAATAACATTTCTATACATAAGCCCTGAAAAAACAACAACGAGTGACAGGGCAAACATCGTAATGCAGACGGTAACATTCTGCTTGATATTTGAAAATGTGGTTTTGAGTGCAAGGGCGAAATTAAGCGGTACGTGCGTATGCTTAAGCGGGATATGATTTTTGCTAAAATTGTGTGTCTGGACACCCGCACGCAAAGCAACAATCGGCTCAATTTTCTTTATCCTGCGTGCCGACAGCCATACAGCGAGAGCAACTGCGCCGCCTATAATCATAATCGTCAACACAAACGGCAAGGGAAGGAATCTTATTGCATACGGAATTCCTGTTTGTGCAATCATCATAACGTTGACAGCAGGAAAAAAACAATATGAAAGCCCTACGCCGATTGCCGCGGTCATAATAGAAATACCTGCAAACTGCAGCAAAAGTGCGAAGACAATCTGTCCGCTCCTATATCCGGCAGCCTTCAGCACGCCGAGATTTTTCATATTTTCTTGAATATAGTTGATAACATTGGAGCCAATTACAACCAATGTAATTAACGTTACAATAAATGCCATAGCTATGACGATTGCCGAACAAATCATCTGAGAAACATAACGGGTCGCAGACACAAGCATGTAGGAATTACTTAAAGTGAGGACTCCGGGATACTTCAAAGATACTGCGTTTTGCAGCATTGCCTCAAAATTCTCACTGCCCGATTTATCATCAATTCGCACCGATACCAAAGTAGCCCGAACGGCAAAACCCTGCTCTTCCAACTCCTCATACAAATCCTCGGTAAGTATAAACTCTGACATTGTACAATTATGAGAGCCTGCCATAACACTGTTTAAAAAGCCGATTACAGGATAACTTACAACATTGCTGCCAATCGTAATATCTATTGTATCGCCGATAGATATGCCATTATTATAGAGCATGGGCATATAGACACCACTCGTTCCACCGCCGTCTTCTACAATTTCAATCATCCCAACCGAACGATTTAAGGCACTATCTTTTTTAAGAAAAATGAAATTATCGTTGAGATCGCCTCCGTTATACGGAAACGAACCGACCATAACCAGTGCATCAGCTATTTCGTATTGGGTCGTGCGATTATCATTTTCAAGAGTTCCCGCGATATACTCCCGCAATCCGGTATCGGCGCTGTAGAGTGCCATGGTGACATGCTCGGCATTGAGTTTATCGTGGTAACGGTCAAAATTTTGCTTATAATCCATGGACAACATAAACCATAAATTCATCATTAACGCCGCCAACAGGATAAGAACAATAATAGCGACGGTCTGCCCTTTTGCTTTACGGATGTTGGAGCGGGCAATCAGAAAACTTTTTCCCATAATTACCACCCCATTTCCGTCAGGAATGCGGAGAGTTTCTTGTGCCGTTCACCGTCTCCATGGACATACTTGCCCAAGTCGCATTCGCCTAAAATCACGCCGTCTTTTAAATACAGAATACGGTTTCCGCGTCTGGCAGAGCGCATGTCATGTGTCACCATGACCACACTTTGACCTTGCTCATTGAACTTCGTAAGCGTATCAAGAACATCCAAACCCGTCTTGGAATTGAGTGCTCCCGTAGGCTCATCGGCAAACAAAATTTCCGGTGAGTTGATCAGGGCGCGTACAATGCCTACACGCTGGGCTTCGCCGCCGGAAATCTGTGTTGGAAATTTGTTTTGCGTTTCTTCGGATATATCTACCGCTCTGAATAATTGCCTTGCTCTTTCACCTAATGCCTTTTTGTCCTTATTGACAAGAAGCCCTGCTGCCAGCACATTATCCATGACGCTCATTGAATCAATCAAATAAATCTGTTGAAATACAAACCCGCAATGCTTGCGTCTGAACACAGCAAGTTCATCAGAGCTGTAATCGGATATAACCTCGTCTCCGAATGTAATCGTACCAAGCGAAGGTGTATCCATGCCGGAAAGCGCGTATAGAAGCGTGGATTTTCCTGCGCCGCTGGCTCCCATGATCACGGTGAAATCGCCTTTGTAAAGCTGCAAGTCAATGTTTTTAAGAACGTGCTGCAAATTCCCGCCGTTTGAAAAGGATTTGCTCAATTTCTCGGTTCTCAATAATACTTCTCTCATAAGTAAAACCTCCTTTTTGCACGTTCTATTCTATTTTTTCAATTCTTAAGTGTCTTTAGATAATCCTTAAATATCCCTTAAATCACATCTCAGATCGAACCGCTCAAAAGAATCCTGACGATGACTTTTAATCCATTTTCTCCGTTTTCGATCATGAGCTGTCCCTGCATTTCTTTCATAAAATAATCGGAAATATATAGCCCTAAACCCGCACCGTCCAGATTCTTTGCGTTACTTCCGCGTTTAAATTTTTCCTTCAAAATCGGCAGCTCTTCTGTCTCCACACCACCACCGTAATCTTCAATCACGACCGCAAGACTATCATCGCCTCTTCGCAATGTTATATCTATTTTTGTATTTGCATATTTATAGGAATTGACGAAGATATTATCGAATACCTGTTGCAGGCGAAGCCTGTCCGCATAAATCAGACAGTCGGAAATATCCGGAATTATCGCATAATGCATGTAATCGGCATTTTCCAATATTGTCTTTAATTCTTTGCTCTCCATATCTATTGGCGTTACGGGCAACTGCTGCAGTTCCTCCAATGTTGCCGTGAACAGCTCGGTTACAAGCGTATTGATCTGGTCAGCCTTGCGGATAATCTGTGCATAATTGTCCTTGATTTTTTCGTCGCTTGTAAAAACCGCAGCTACTTCCGAAGCCGCCTTGATACTTGCAACGGGTGTTTTGATGTCATGGGATAGTTTCGCCACCAGTTCTTTTTTAGTCGCATTGGCTTCTGCTTCCGCTATTCGAGCTTTCTTAAGTTCGGCACGCATGATGTCGAAACTTTCAGTAAATGCACCGAATAGATTATATCTGTCCATTTCAAGGGGAACATCAAGATTTCCGCCCGCAACACGTTCAGCAAAACCTTCCAGTTTATGAAAGGGCTTTATGACCGTGTGGTTTAAATATGTGGTATACCCAATACAAATACCGCCCTGCACAAGTATCGCTGCCAATAAAATAATGACAGCCGACCGTTTTCTGTTTTGCATAATCTGCGCGCTGTCATTGTATAGAATTATTTTGCCCACAATTACGTTATCAACATTTATGTCAAGAACAGTATCCCTGTGTATTATCGCTGCGTTAATGCTTTCACTTAGTCCTTCTTTGGTCTTGAATACGACTGCCCCCTCCATATTCAATACAACATATTCAAGATCTGTCTGATTTGTATGGGTTTCCATCGTATTCCAATCTTTTTGCACCGACTGTATCGCTTCATTGATTGCAACAGCATCCTGCGCATTGTCAATACTCTGTGCCGCAAAAGCAATGAGAGTCACAACTTCTGCTACTAAAACAAGCAGTAGACCAATTAAGAAAATATGTTTCTTCAAACTTCTCACCATTCCTCTCCAGACGCAAACACATCGTGAAAGTTTTGTCAATTTTTCTCACTCTTTCACTCCGCTAAACTTGTAGCCGTCGCCCCAGACGGTGGTTATATATTCGGGGTTACTCGGTTCACGTTCAATCGCTTCGCGTATTTTGCGGATATGCACATTTAACGTTCCGTCGCCTGTGAATTTATCCTCCCAAACTTCCTCGAAAAGTTCCTGCTTGGAAACCACTTTATCTCTATTTTTTATCAGATAGGTCAGCAACTTAAATTCAAGAGATGTCAACTTGACGGGTTTACCCTCTACCATGACTTGTTTTGCGTTAAAATCGACCATTATCCTGTCATCGGAATATTTCGCAGAATATTCTGTATTCATACTATGGCCGTAACGTTTCAGTACAACCTTTACTTTTGCAAGCAGAACACTGAGAGAATACGGTTTTTGAATATAGTCATCGCCCCCGATATTTAGTGCAATAATCTTATCATCATCACTTGTCCGGGCAGAGATAAACAAAATAGGAATCTGCGTTTTTTCACGAAGTTCTTTACATAGTTCAAAGCCACTGCCGTCCCCGAGATTGATATCAAGCAACAGCAGCTGTGCCGTATTTTCTCTGAAAAAGTCACGACACTCTGAAGCGCTGTACGCAATTGCAGTCTTGATGCCGAACAGATTAAAATATTCCGCTGTACTGTCTGCAAGCAATTTCTCATCGTCTATGATCAAACAATCGTACTTCACTTCATATCACCTCTCTTTTGTCTATATTCTACTATGCATTGAAATTCAGTCAAGATTTAAAAAGAAGTTTATTTGCGCTGCCAATCTGCTGCATTATTTAAAGAATATATCTTGATAACATATGATTTCTATTATATAATCATAGCCGACTGGCAGTCGGTTTATAAGAATAAATGAAGGAGATGTCATATTATGAAAAACGGTAGTTCAGGTTTTAATAAATTTTTATTATTATGGGCAGGGGAATTGATTTCATCAGTAGGTGGTGGCCTTACAAGTTTCGGCTTAGCCGTGTATGTATTCAATGAGACCGGAAGTGCCGCAAGTATGGCGGTGGTATCACTGCTTGCATTTCTGCCGACTTTGGTGCTTTCTGCTCCGGCAGGAGTGTTGGCAGACCGTTACGACAGAA
>JAFLTD010000147.1 GCA_022510625.1 Lachnospiraceae bacterium | reverse complement strand
TATAGAAAGGATATTTTTGCAAATTAGTGTAAAGTGGGTAGGTACATATGGATATTGCTTCGCTTATTGGTTTGATTGCATGTTTTGTGTTGATGGTGTTTGGTATGGTATTCGGCAAGGGTTTTGGCGTGTTGTCCGGATTCCTGGATCCTCCGTCAGCCTTAATTACCTTTGGTGGTTCCTTCATGGCGGTTCTTGCCAGCTATAAATTGCCGGATTTCGTGGCAGGATTGAAGACCTTTACTTTAATTTTTAAGACATCGGCCATGGATGTTTCCGATATCATTCAGAAGATTATAGATCTGTCCAACGTGGCGCGTAAAGAAGGTTTGCTCTCTCTGGAGGAGGCAGCCAGTGAGATCGATGACGATTTCCTCAAGAAGGGGATACTGCTTGTCGTGGATGGTACGGACCCCGAGCTTGTGCGTGCGATCATGGAGACAGAGCTTGCCAGTGTTGAAGGCAGGCATAAAGATAAAATCGGTTTCTGGGAGGCTATCGCTTCCATGGGTCCTGCATGGGGTATGATCGGTACTCTGATCGGTCTGATCAACATGCTTCGAGATTTGTCGGATTTTAATTCCATCGGCCCTAACATGGCGGT
Source organism: Lachnospiraceae bacterium (assembly GCA_022510625.1). Taxonomy (GTDB): domain Bacteria; phylum Bacillota; class Clostridia; order Lachnospirales; family Lachnospiraceae; genus UBA3282. The sequence continues at coordinate 5,051 of JAFLTD010000147.1, read as the reverse complement.
CGCGCTGGTAACTACACTGTACGGTGCGGTGTTGGCGAACTGGATCTGTAACCCGGTAGCTGCAAAGCTGAAGGGTAAGAATGCAGAGGAAATGATGGTTAAGGAGATAGAGGTCGAAGGGCTTCTGTCTATTCAGGCGGGTGAAAATCCCCGTGTCATAGAGGAGAAACTGAAATCCTTCTTAGCGCCGGGCGAAAGGAAGTCCACGGGCGAGGATGACCTCGGAGGTGAAGCAGATGGCTAAGAGGAAGCCGGATGAACCTAAGAAAGGCGCACCCGAGTGGCAGACCACGTTCGGTGATCTGATGAACCTGCTGCTCTGTTTCTTCGTGTTGCTTTTTGCCATGTCCAGTATTGATGAGGATAAACAGCAGCAGATCATAGCATCTTTTAATAATATGTTTTCCGTGTTTGACGGCGGTGCTTCCGCTATCGGAGACGGTATGCTGATCAGTAACGGAGTCAGTCAGCTGAATGAGTTGGATCAGTACATCAACAGTACCGGTAAAATGGATGATGAGGGCGAGATCGTTGACGAGGATCTGGCCAATGCGCAAGAAAGATTGGAAGAAGCGCAGCTGGAAGAGTCTGAGGCACTCGCGGAGAAGATCCAGGAAGCGGTAGACGAGAAGGATCTCGGACAGGACATTGATATAGAATTTACCAGTCAATATGTCGAGTTAACCTTAAAGGGAGGTATTCTGTTCGATTCCGGAAGCGTAGTGCTTAAGGATGAGGCACTGCCGGTCTTGGATCAGGTAGGTTTGATTCTGGAGCGATACGCGCAGGGAACGATTGAGATAGAAGGACACACGGACAATGTGCCGATGTCGGGCGCGAAGTATTCCAACAATGATGAGCTTAGCGCGGGAAGAGCCTTGTCGGTGTTCAACTATCTGATGTCGATCACTAATCTGAATCCTGCGGATGTCAAGCATGCGGGCAGAGGGGAGTACCTGCCGATTGCCGACAATTCCACGGCGGAGGGCAGAAGTAGGAACCGACGGGTTGAGATTAAGATTTACAACTCTCTCAGTTCATACTAAAGGATAGAAAGTGTATAAGGAGAACTTCAGCTATGAAAAAGAATTTGATTTCCATCATCATATTGGCGCTTTTGATCGTCAATATCGCGTTGTCGGCCATTATGATGTTCAGTGTGATGGGAGCATCAAGGAAGACGTCGGCGCTTGTGGATAACATCGCAACGGCACTGAATCTGGAGCTTACGTCCGGCGGTGAAGGTGGGGAGGCTGCGAAAGAGGCCGTTCCTATGTCCGACATTGATACTTATGACATCTCTGAGAAAATGACCATTCCGCTCAAGGTTGAGACGAATGCAGACGGCGAGGAGGAAGTGCACTACTTTATCTCAAATATCACGCTGTCCATGAACACCAAGGATAAGGGGTATAAGAAATACAGCGCTGACCTTGAGAACAGAGAGAGCCTGATTAAGGGCGAGATCAACGATGTTATCAGCCAGCATACAGTGGAGGATGCGAGAAATAATCAGGATCAGATCAGGGATGAAATACTTGTAAGAATCCAGAAGCTGTTTGACTCCGAGTTCATCTTTAATGTTACGTTTAGTGACACTATGGTTCAATAATGATATTGCTAAAATAGTGCCGCGGGAGGTGAACTTTAGTGGGAGAGGTACTATCTCAAAATGAGATTGACAATCTGCTCGCTGCGTTAAGCAGCGGTGAAATAGACGCAGAGGAAATGAATGATGCCAGCGACAAGCAGGTGAAGAACTACGACTTTAAACGTCCTACTAAGTTCTCTAAAGAGCACCTTCGTACGCTGGAGATTATATATGAGCATTACGGACGGCTGTTATCTACCAGTCTTCCGATATACTTAAGAAAGAATATACAGATTTCCGTGGCAAGTTCTGAGACGGTTATTTATTCGGAATTTACGAATGCGTTATCCAACCCGGTTATTCTGGGAATCGTAAATTTCCAACCGCTTGGAGGAACGGTTCTGATCGAGCTGGCAGCCCAGTTGGGATATGCGATGATAGACAGGATGCTCGGCGGCGCGGGAGAACCCCTTGAGAAGAACAGGGATTTCACGGAAATAGAGATGACGATCATCGAGAAAATGATGGTAGTGTGCATGCAGCTGATGCGGGAACCGTGGAAGAATGTTATAGATCTGAATCCGGTGATGGAGAGGATCGAGACCAATTCCCAGTTTGCACAGGTCATTGCACCGAATGATATGATTGCGATCGTCACATTGAACATGAAGATAGGTGATGTAGAAGGATTCATGAACGTGTGTCTCCCCTTCTTCACACTTGAATCCGTCATGGATAAGTTGAATACCAAGTACTGGTACGCTACTCTGCAGGAACAGAGAGAAGAGGATTTCGAGGATCGTATCGAGTCTCTGATCAGAAGGGTGGATGTTCCGGTCAAGGCGGTACTTGGCTCGACAAGAGTATCGGTGCATGATTTTGTAAATCTGCAGGTCGGAGATATCATCCGACTCAACACCGAGATAGAAGACGATTTGAAGATATTCGTCGGCAATATCAAGAAATTCACCGCTTTACCGGGTTCCAGCAAAGATAAATATGCTGTGAGAGTAACGTCGGTAATCAGAGAGGGGGAATAGAAGCATGGACACGGGAATGTTATCACAAGATGAAATAAATGCACTCTTAAGCGGTATGGATGCACCGAGCGACGCCGGAGATGCGGAAGCGGCTGCCGAAGCACCCGAGGCTGCGGAAGCTGCAGCGCCTGCAGGCGGAGGCAGTACAGCCAATGAACTCCTGTCAGAGATTGAGCAGGATGCCATCGGTGAGGTTGCCAACATCAGTATGGGTTCTTCCGCAACGACGCTGTATTCGCTTGTCAACCGTAAGGTGAACATCACAACACCGACTGTTTCGGTGGCGACGTGGGACAGTGTACTGCAAGATTACGAGAAACCGTGTGTGTTTATCCAAATCAAGTATACGGTGGGATTGGACGGTTCCAACATCCTCGTATTGAAAGAGCATGACGTGAAAGTCATCACCGACCTTATGATGGGAGGCGACGGAAGCAATACGGACGGAGAACTGTCGGAACTGCACTTAAGTGCAATCTCCGAGGCCATGAACCAGATGATGGGTTCCTCCGCAACATCTCTTTCCACCATGCTTGGCAAGATGATTGATATCAGTCCGCCGGAGGCCAGTCTGGTAGACTTGACAGCGTTTAAGTCCGGTGGTGATATAGCGGCTTTCCTGGCAGGGGATTTTGTCAAGATTGCGTTCCGTATGCAGATTGATGAATTGGTTGATTCCACAATTATGCAGCTGTATCCTATAGACTTTGCTAAAGAAGTATGCGATACTTTCTTAAGTGCACAAGGGGGAGGAGCGGAACCGGAACCGGAACCCGCACCGCAGGCAGCGGCGCCTCAGCCGACGGCACCGCCACCGGCAGCGGCACCCACACCTGCACCGCAGATGGCGCCACAGATGGCACCGCAGATGGATATGAATCAGATGGGAATGGGTATGATGGGAATGCCTCAGATGCAGATGATGCCGCAAATGCAAATGATGCCGCAGATGCAGCCCAATATGAATATTCAGCCGGCACAGTTCCAGACGTTTTCCAACGACTTCAATCCGGCACAGATTCAGGAAAATATCGGGCTGATCAGAGATGTACCGTTGGAAGTTACGGTGGAGCTTGGCAGGACTTCAAAATCCATATCGGATATTTTGGATTTTTCGCCTGGAACTATTATAGAGCTGGATAAAATTGCCGGCGAACCGATTGATGTGTTGGTGAACGGTAAATTCGTTGCAAAAGGCGAAGTTGTTGTAATTGAAGAAAGCTTTGGTGTTCGAGTAACCGAAATAATCAAATAAAGAGTGATAGGAGAAGAAAGATGGCAAAAAATATTTTGATTTGTGATGATGCAGCATTCATGCGTATGATGATCAAGGACATCCTGACTAAAAACGGGTACAACGTTGCAGGGGAGGCTGAGAACGGTGCCAAGGCTGTCGAGAAATACAATGAGTTAAAGCCTGATTTGGTATTGATGGATATCACGATGCCTGAGATGGACGGCATTCAGGCCTTAAAGAAGATTAAAGAGGCAGATCCGGGTGCAATGATCATCATGTGCTCCGCGATGGGTCAGCAGGCTATGGTTATTGAATCTATCCAGTCCGGCGCCAAAGACTTTATCGTTAAGCCGTTCCAGGCGGATCGTGTGTTAGAGGCTGTTAAAAAGGTAGTGGGATAATGATACTTGCGGTATCAGGAAGAACCGATTCTTTTGTACAGTTTATAACAGTATTGATCATTTTCCTGTTTGTGCTTGCGGTTACCTACTGGGTCACGAAGTGGACGGCGGGTTATCAGAAGAGCCAGACATCCAACGCCAACATGGAGATCATGGAGACGATTCGGCTGTCGAATAACAAATATATTCAGATTATCCGGATCGGCAGGAAATATTTGGCGGTGGCAATCTGCAAGGATACTGTTACAATGTTAACAGAGGTTCCTGAACAGGAATTGGTTTTCTCTGAGAATAATACTTCCGGAACGCTTGGGTTCAAGGATATTTTGGAGAAAATCCAAAAAAAGAATTTTCTGGAAAAAGAAGATGGACGTGACGAATGAAAAAATATTTTTCCGGATATCATTTGGCAAAAATGATGTGCCTGCTGCTCTTGGCAGGCATATTGTGTCTTAGCCGGAAGACTACGGCACTGGCGGTGTCGGATACTCCTTACAGAGATTCCAATCTCACCGGGACCACGGATGAGAGGACGAATGAAAGACCGCCCGGTGCGTCAGAGGATGCCGATGAGCTTGCAGAATTGAATATAGCCAATAGGGTGACGATTGAGTTCGGCGAAGGTAACGGGAGTGTAAACGGTGCGCTGCGCATCCTTGTGATTCTTACACTCATCGCGATAGCGCCGACCCTGATCATCATGATGACCTCGTTTACCAGAATCATCATTGTTCTGCATTTTACGAGGCAGGCTCTTAATACACAGACGGCGCCGCCTAACA
>JAFLTD010000146.1 GCA_022510625.1 Lachnospiraceae bacterium | reverse complement strand
CAACGAGAATGCCTACAGAGATGATGCTTCCCATCGTGGAGAAAATGGATAAAGTCGGCTATCATGCGGTAGAGTGCTGGGGCGGCGCTACTTTCGACGCTTCCCTGCGTTTCTTAAAAGAAGATCCGTGGGACAGATTGAGAAAGCTGCGTGACGGCTTTAAAAATACCAAGCTGCAGATGCTCTTCAGAGGTCAGAATATCTTGGGATACAGACCTTATGCTGATGATGTGGTAGACAGCTTTGTGGAGAAATCCATCGCCAACGGTATCGACATTATTCGTATCTTTGACTGTTTGAATGACTTGAGAAATCTGCAGGAAGCGGTTAATGCAACCAACAAGGTTAAGAAACAGGAGGGCAGAGGACATGCGCAGGTAGCGCTTTCCTATACGTTAGGTGACGCTTATACCATGGAATATTGGATGGATATGGCTAAGAAGATTGAAGAGATGGGCGCTGATTCCATCTGTATCAAGGATATGGCAGGTCTGCTTGTGCCTTATAAGGCATCCGAGATGATTTCCGCCATGAAGTCGGCAACCAAGCTGCCGATTCAGCTTCATACGCACTATACGTCAGGTGTTGCAAGCATGACTTATCTGAAAGCGGTAGAAGCGGGTGTAGACGTAATCGACTGCGCAATCTCTCCGTTTGCTTTGGGTACGTCCCAGCCTGCAACGGAAGTTATGGTTGAGACGTTTAAGGGTACCCCTTATGATACCGGTTACGATCAGAATACATTGGCGGAAATCGCTGATTATTTCAGACCTTACAGAGACGAATGTCTGGCAAGCGGACTTCTTAATCCGAAGGTTATGGGTGTTGATATCAAGACACTTTTGTATCAGGTACCGGGCGGTATGTTGTCCAACATGGTTAGCCAGCTGAAGGAACAGAATGCGGAGGATAAATACTATGATGTACTCCGGGAGATTCCGCAGGTTAGAAAAGATCTCGGCGAGCCGCCGCTTGTTACGCCTTCTTCCCAGATCGTGGGAACACAGGCCGTATTTAACGTGCTGATGGGTGAGAGATACAAGATGGCTACCAAGGAGACCAAGGCAGTGCTGCGCGGTGAGTACGGACAGACTATCAAGCCGATGAATCAGGAAGTGATCGACAAGGTTATCCCGGGTGAAGAGAGAATCACATGTCGTCCGGCAGACCTTCTTGAGAACGAGATGGATAAGCTGGAGAGCGAGATGAAAGAGTGGAAACAGCAGGACGAAGATGTATTGTCCTACGCATTGTTCCCGCAGGTTGCTACCGATTTCTTCAAGTACCGTCAGGCACAGCAGGAAAAAGTCGATATGGGTGTAGCTGATACCCAGAATGCCGCATATCCGGTGTAAATTAATTAGCACTGTCAGTGCAAATATGAGAGTTTTGAGGATACAATAACGGCAGTTTGTTAAGGGATAGATCGAAAGATCTATCCCTTTTTTGTAAAAATTTATAATGTTATTAAATTATTTGTTGACTGGGGTTACATAATATATTATAATAACATATGTTACCAAAAAGACAATGTAATTACGATACAAGAGAGGTTATATCTTATGGCAAGAAAAGAGACAATTACGAAGGACGAAATATTGAATGCGGCATTCCAAATGACGAGGCAGGATGGTTTCTCACAGGTTAGCGCCAGAACATTGGCCGCGAAAGCAGGATGTTCCACACAGCCGATTTTCCGGGTCTACAAGAACATGGAAGAATTGGGCGTGGAACTGTATGACAAGGCGATAGCATTCTTTGGCGATTATTATGAGAATTTTCCGCAAAAAAGCGATACGCCTTTCGTGAATCTGGGCCTTGCCTACATCCGGTTTGCGCAGGAGGAACAGCAGCTTTTCAAACTTCTTTTTATAGCGGATAATCGTCACGGCAAGAGTCTGTATGACCTGTTGAACGGTCAGAACGGTTCTGTTGTGAAGGAAATAAACAATGCTAAGTTTTACGGTTGTAAAGATCCCGGCGGTATGTTCATGAGAATGTGGATATTCATTCACGGGTCGGCTTGTATGTCTCTGACCGGTGACTATGACCTTCAGGAAGAAGATACAATTAAGCTTCTGGAGGAGTCCTACAAGGCATTTTTGAACGTATAGAAAACGGGGAAAGGCGTATTTACAATAGAAGATGGTTATACAGAATCGTTATGATGTTATTACAAGGATCAATGAACATTACGGTAAGATGAGCAAAGGACAGAAGGCCATTTCTGCGTTCATATACGATCATTATGATCAGGCGGTATTCATGACCGCCGCTAAGCTTGGTGAGACGGTGGGTGTCAGTGAGTCTACTGTTGTTCGTTATGCAATGTTCATCGGATATAACGGGTATCCGGAATTTCAGCGCGATTTGGAAGACTGGGTACAGAACAAGATTAATTCTGTTCAAAAGATCGGAGCTAAATACGGTAAGAGTACCCAGTCCGAAATTCTGACATCGGTGTTGGAATCGGATATAGAGAAACTGCAGGACACGATACATAATCTCGATCCGGTGGCCTTTGAGACGGCGGTAGATATTATTCTGGAAGCGAGAAATATTTACGTGATGGGCGTCAGGAGTTGTGAACCTCTGGCGGATTTTTTGCATTTTTATCTCAATATGGTTCGAGGCAATGTGTATCTTCTGAAGACTACAAGCATGTCGGAGACATTCGAGCAGATGCTGCGCATCGATGAGCAGGATGCCATGATCGGGATCAGCTTTCCGAGGTATTCCATGCGTACTCTTAAAGCGATGGAGTTTGCCAATGATAAAAATGCCAAAGTGATTACCATCACCGATTCCATACATTCGCCGATGAATCTCTATTCGTCCTGCAATCTGCTTGCAAGAAGCGATATGGTTTCGATTGTTGATTCGCTGGTAGCTCCTTTGAGCGTGATCAATGCCCTCGTGGTAGCCATATGTCTGAAACGTCCGGAGGAAGTGAAGAAGAGTTTGAAGGATCTGGAAGAAGCATGGAACAATTATCAGGTATATCTAAATGATGAAATCAACTTTATTGACGAGGAGCCGATGTTGAATTATCCTCTGCGGAAGAAAGATGAATAGTACGGGAAATGAGTCGGGTGATAATAGTGGGCGGCGGCGCAGCGGGCATGATGGCAGCGTACGCCGCCGCAGAGTGTGGGCACGGTGTTGTGCTGTTGGAACAGAATGAAAAGCTGGGGAAGAAACTGTTTATTACGGGTAAAGGACGCTGCAACGTGACCAATGCCTGTGAGCAGGACAAGCTGTTTGAGAATATAGTGAGCAATTCCAAATTTCTCTACAGCGCGTTTTATGACTTCGATAACAGACAGATGATGGAACTGCTGACTAAGGCGGGATGTCCGCTGAAAGTGGAGAGAGGGGAGAGGGTTTTCCCTGTATCCGACCATTCATCAGATGTCATTGCCGCCTTACAGCGCCTTCTGCAGCAAAAGAAGGTGGAAATCAGGATTCATGCTAAAGTGAGGGAATTACTCGTCCGTCAGGAGGCACACCAAGGAAATTACAGGGAAAGCGAACACGGAGAGGATGATGTCAATAAGCAAATCCGTGGTGTGAGGCTGGCGGACGGCACGGAAATAGATGCAGATGCGGTAGTGCTCGCAACCGGGGGACTGTCCTATCCCTCCACAGGAGCTACGGGTGAAGGCTATCATATGGCTGAACAGCTGGGACACACGTTGAGAGAATGTGTGCCGGCCTTGGTACCGATGGAAATCAGAGAACCTTGGTGCGCTATGCTGCAGGGGTTGTCGTTAAGGAATGTCATGTTCACGATGCAGTGCGGAACCAAGGAGATCTGGAGGGGATTTGGGGAGATGCTTTTTACCCATTTCGGAATCAGTGGACCGCTGGTGTTGTCCGCCAGCAGTTATTACGGTAAGTGTAAGGATCGGACGGACGTCACGGTCACGGTGGATTTAAAACCGGCACTGACCGTGGAACAGTTGGACAAGCGTATTCTGAGGGATTTTGAGGATAATCCGAACAAACAGTTTAGAAATGTGATCGGCGGACTGTATCCGGCCAAGTTGACACCTGTCATGATAGAGCTGTCAGGCATTGCCGGTGAAAAGAAAATACATGAGATTACAAGGCAGGAACGCAGCAGACTCGTGGAGATTACGAAGCACCTGAAGATGCATGTGACGGGGCTTCGCGATTATACGGAAGCCATTATAACGCAGGGAGGAATCAAGGTTAAAGAGATAAATCCTTCTACCATGGAGTCGAAGTTGGTGCGAGGATTATTTTTTGCGGGTGAGATATTGGATTTGGACGCGGTCACGGGAGGATTCAACTTGCAGATTGCATGGTCTACGGGGCATCTGGCGGGGAGCAGCATACCGTGTGCAGAATGAGCCTGGCACCGCTAAATAGTGTGAGATGAACGGAAAGGTGGAGTTTATATATGAGTTTTAATATAGCAATCGACGGACCGGCTGGAGCCGGCAAGAGCACCATAGCAAAGAAAATTGCAAAGCGGCTGGGGTATATTTATGTTGATACGGGCGCGATGTACCGCGCTATGGCGCTTTATCTTCTCAGAGAGAATGTTGAACCATCAGAGACGGATAAAATCAGTGCCAAGTGCAGTGAAGCGGATATTTCCATCGGCTATGAGAACGGCGAGCAGGTGGTATACCTGAATGGGGAGAATGTGAACGGGCTGATCAGAACGGAGGAAGTAGGCAACATGGCATCTGCCAGCAGTCCCAATCCCGATGTCCGCAGAAAACTGGTCGAATTACAGCAAAAACTGGCGGAAAGCAAGGATGTGGTTATGGACGGCAGGGATATCGGCACCTGCGTGCTTCCACATGCACAGGTAAAGGTATACCTGACGGCGAACAGCCGGGTACGGGCCGAAAGACGTTATAAGGAATTGACGGATAAAGGTGTTCCGTGTGATCTTGACAAGATTGAGAAGGATATCATTGAGCGGGATCATCAGGATATGACACGTGAGATTTCCCCGTTGATGCAGGCAGAAGATGCCACTCTGGTAGATTCTTCTTATATGACCATCGATGAGGTGGCGGATGCGATTATTAGCTTGATATAACCTCCCGGGCACGTGTTTGGGTACAGACGCGGGCAGGCGGGAGCAGTAGAAAGGTATAAGTTATTTATGGAAGTGATTATGGCAGAACACGCAGGATTCTGTTTTGGCGCTAAAAGAGCGGTTGACACGATATATGAGCAGATAGAACTGGGGAGCAGAATCTATACATACGGACCGATTGTACACAATGAGGAAGTAGTTAAAGACTTGGAGCGTAAAGGTGTGGAGGTAATCGACACGGAGCAGCAGCTTAAGGAAATCTCGGAAGGGACCGTCATGATTCGGGCCCACGGAGTGCCCAGAAGAATCAAGGAGACGATTGAAAGAAAGGGACTCAAATGTGTGGATGCCACCTGTCCTTTTGTTAAACGGATTCATGACATTGTGGAAAAGGAGAGTGAAGCCGGCAAAAAGATAGTGATTATCGGAAATGCGGGGCATCCGGAAGTAGTGGGAATCATGGATCGGTCGAAAGAACCTGCGACAGTGATCGGAACGCTGGAAGAGGCACATGAATTTATCTGCGGAACCGACGAGGAAATTTGCGTTGTTTCCCAAACGACATTTAACTACAATAAATTTCAAGATATGGTTGAAATTTTCA
>JAFLTD010000145.1 GCA_022510625.1 Lachnospiraceae bacterium | reverse complement strand
TCTTCTCCTTGACCTCCTGCTTGGAAGTGCCAGAGAAGGACTTGCGTTTTCGCTCCCCTTGCTCGTCCATGTACCAGACCACGCCGTTCCAACGTCCGTCTGTTCGTTTGAAGACGTTGCCGTTGGGGGACACTTCGTAAGGAAGTGTCCCCCAAAAATTTTTTGAGACAGCCGATCATGATTGAATTGCAAGGAAATTCGTTATATTGGAGGACTATACTGTGAAAAATTCTATTTTTGAGAAAATGGGCGGCACCTATCATCGTGAAGGCAATTATCTTCTGCCCGACTTGGCACCACCCGATAGCTTTCCCGTAGGTATCTGGGGCCATCGACGCAGACATTATCTGAAAACACATCAGAAACCAGTTTACACCGCCCTGCTTCTCAGTGGCGAGTTGGACAGCCATCTGGCTGAAATTGACCAACAAGCGGCAAAAATGTTCTCTCAGCTTGTCCAACAGATGGCGGAGCAGGAAGGTATCACGGAGCAGCTTAAAGCAGATCGTCAGATGGAGTGGGTGGGGCGTATGAATAATGTTCGCAACCGAGCATCCGAGATGGTCAATGGTGAATTGATTTTCGTTTGAGCAATACAGGGCGGTAAGGCGAATCTGCCTTACCGCTCTCTGCTTGTCGTCTCATATCATGTTTCTCCGAGTTATTTGCTTGGTGTATTAACTGTACAAGTCAAAAATGTCCATTAGGAAAACATCTCCTACGCTAACACTCAGGTGCGTTAGAGAAGCAGATACATCAAAATTTGACAAGAGATTTGATTTTATGAGGAACTTTGTGTATAATACGTCAGAGGCGATCAGTCCTGATTCAGCAAGATACATAATACCTGGAGGAGTCAGATCATGGAAAGTAATCAGATCCTTTTGGAGACAAAGCTCGTTAGCGAGATTGAGGGAACATTCTTTGTTCCCTCATATCAGCGTGGATATCGATGGGGCGAGGATGAGGTACTCCGTCTTCTAAATGATATTTATTCCAACGGGAAACAGAATTATTGCCTTCAGCCTGTTGTGGTACGAAAAAGCGGTATTTCCTATGAACTGATCGATGGTCAACAGCGGCTGACCACGTTGTACCTGATTTACAGGTACATGAAAAACGTAAATCCGTTTTTTAACGAACCTGCTTTTAACCTTGAATACCAGACGCGTGAAAATTCAGAAGAATTTCTGCGCACGATTGACCTTTCCCGGCGTGAAGAAAATATTGATTTTTGGTTTATTGCCAATGCTTATGAGACCATCAGTAAATGGTTTGAAGTGGATAAGCAGATTCGTGTGATCCATGTCTTTGAGTATTTCAAAGAGAACGTAAAGGTCATCTGGTATGAGGTTGGAGAAAATGAGGACGCTATCTCTCTTTTCACCAGATTGAATATCGGGAAAATCCCACTGACCAGCGCAGAACTTGTAAAAGCGATGTTTCTATGCAACAATAACAAGGATGGAATGGATCGGGAAAAGCAGGAAGAGATTTCTCTGCAATGGGACAACATGGAGAAGGAGCTTCATGACGATTCTCTATGGTATTTTCTTACAAACCAAACAAATGCCAGGTATCAGACAAGGATCGATTTAATTCTTGACCTGATTTCCGAAAGGCCGGGAGATAACCGAGAAAAATACTATACATTCTTCAAAATCGATGAACTTAGCAAGACTATATCCTTGGACGAATTATGGCGTATGATCCAGCAAACGTTCCTGGTGTTGAAGGACTGGTACGAAAATCATGAGCTTTACCATAAAATTGGGTATCTCATTGCCTCCGAGAAGATGACTTTGCAGGACATTTTCAAAATATCCAGTGGCAAGACAAAGCAAGACTTCAGAGCGTCGTTGGACTCACACATCCGGCGGAGTATCGCGATTTCGTGCAACTATTCTGATTTAACATATGAAAGAGCCTTGGATTACAGGCGCATCAGCACACTGCTTCTTCTGTTCAACATTGAGTCTGTCCGGCAAAATGGAGAACACACGCAGTGGTTTCCCTTTGACAGATTCAAGTTTGGACGGAAAGGCAAGGTGTCTTGGTCTTTGGAGCATATACACGCGCAGCAGTCGGAAGGTCTGCGCACTCAGGAGATGTGGAAGGAATGGCTCACCCTACATATTCCGTCCATCCGCGCCGTTACAGACGACGAGGGGCTGATAGATGCGATGCAGTCTGCTATTGATAAGGCCAAACTGGAACGCACGGAGTTTGACGGCTTACAGCAGAGAGTCATAGAACTTCTCTCCGTTCAGGGAAATGCGGAATACTTGCATTCAATCAGCAATCTTGCCCTCCTCAAATCTGATGACAATGCCGCTCTGAACAACTCGACATTCGATGTGAAACGAAATCTGATCGTCAACATGGATAAAGAAGGCCAGTATATTCCTTTCTGTACAAAAATGGTTTTTTTGAAGTATTACACCCCCTCGGAAGATAACCAGCTCCATTTCTGGGGACAGGCTGACAGAATTGCCTACGTTAATGCTATAAACAAGGTGCTGGCCGAATACCTTCCGGAACCGATCGCAATAATGGAGGAAACGTAAATGAACTCGACATTACATTCCTTTATAAATATATTTGAAACGGCTTTTACTTGCGGGCAGGAAACTGTTAATCTTCAAAAAATTATCATTCCCATCATCCAGAGGGACTATGCCCAAGGGAGACGCGATCCTGATATCAACCGAGTGAGAGACAGGTTTCTTACTTCGTTGTATCATGCGATTGTTGACGAGCCCATTACTCTGGACTTTGTCTACGGTGATATCGATAAAAACGGTGTCATGACGCCGCTGGACGGTCAGCAGCGATTGACAACGTTGTTTTTGCTCCATTGGTACGCCGCGAGAAAAGCCAATGTATCCGAAGCGGAGTGTGCATTTCTTTCCAATTTTGGATATGAAACCAGATATAGCGCCAGATACTTCTGCAAAGAGCTAACTCATTTTGTGCCTTCCTTTGAGCGCAAGCTGTCTGATGATATAGTAGATCAGGCATGGTTTCCGCTGGATTGGCAGAAAGATCCTACCATTAGTTCCATGTTGGTCATGCTTGATGCCATTGACAGCAGGTTCAAAGATGTGAGCGAACTCTGGGAAAAGCTCAAGAGCGGAGCGATAACCTTTTATTTTCTGCCCATCCGGGATATGGGTCTGACGGATGAGCTATATATCAAGATGAATTCCCGCGGCAAACCACTGACCCGTTTTGAACACTTCAAGGCTGAACTTGAGCGGTGCATCCGTGCGGTGGATGACGCAGCGTCGAAGCGCGTCATGCGCAAGATTGACCGAGATTGGACAGATATGCTCTGGCAGTATCGTGATTCGGGAAATGGAGACCCGGAAGATACGATCACTGATGATGAATTTCTGAAATATTTCCGCTTTATATGCGATGTGCTTTGCTATCAGAGCGGCGGGTCCCCGCAAGGAAAAAGCTCTGATGAATTCGATCTGTTATCCGCTTACTTTACAGGTGAAACCGGGCAGGTGCGTCAGAACATTGAAACACTGGAATCCTACTTCGATTGCTGGTGCCGTATAGATGGTTACAGCAGTCCTGCCGACTTCCTCAAATCCTGTATGTCCCATACTCATGCAGACGGAAAGATTATGGTGGACTCTGCGAACAAAATTGATATATTTGAGGACTGCCTCCATTCATATGCTGACAAGAGCGGAAAGATCAGGCACTTCCCCTTGAACCGGATCATCCTGCTATACGCTGTTACAAGCTATCTCCGTCACCGGGATACGATCACGGAGGCGGATTATATCCGGCGCTTGCGTTGCATCAACAATTTGATTCAGAACTCTGAAGACGAGGTCAGCGACAGAATTGACCGCAACCGTATTCCGGCGATTCTACAGCAAGTGGACGCCATCATGCTGGAAGGCAATGTCAACGACGCGATAGAGAATAGCTTTAATGTAAACCAGATATTGGAGGAGAAGGAGAAAAAAGCGTTCCTGGAAGAACGACCAGACTATGCGCCGCTTGTTTTTGCGCTGGAAGATCATCCGAACCTCAAAGGACAGATCAGTATTGTCGGGCTTGAGCATGTTGATTACGCAGACCGTTTTGTGTCCCTTTTCTCCTGCAAATGGGATTTGATTGACTGCGCACTTATGTCTATTGGGGATTATGGCCAGCAGGAGAGAAACAAATGGCGCTTTCAGTACGCATCCAAAGGGATGCAGATTGCTTGGGATGAGTTATTCCACAAAAGCGCCAATGTCGGATTTGAGAAAACGAGAACCATTTTGCTGGAGCTTCTGTCGAAAGCAGAATTTTTCACGAACGAGTCCCTCGTGCAGATTATATCGGAATTCATCTCTGTCTGCGAAGAGTCAAATCTGTACCCGTGGAGATATTACTATGTGAAGTACGCGTCGTTCCGTCCCGGATGCTATGGGAAGTATAGTAATAACGACATGGTAAATAATCCGTACCTGTTTTCTGTGATGCAAACCAGATCCCAATGGTCCTCCAATACTTATATGCCATACCTGAAAGAAGCAGATGACCCGCACCTTTCCAGAGATTCGATGGGACAACGGCTCGTCTATGGAGATAGACACATTATTTGCAGTAATAGCGCCTATGTTCTCAGAGAAAACGAAACAGAAGAAATCATAGAAACCGTTCCCATCAAGCAAAATGAAAACGGTATCGATATTGAAGACCGTATTCTGGTCTTGAAGAAGTACATTGCAAATATGCAAAACATCACTTGAAGACGGAGGGTAGCAATATGAAGTACACTGTTACATCGGCTGAAGCATCAAAAATGCTGAAAAAGATTCTGGAAGAAAAGAACATCGTGTTGGCCAATGAGCGGCAGAGTAGCGTATTCAATGCTTCGCTTGGAGAAGATATTGATTCCGTTCGTCCTGTGTACGACTACAAAGAAACACAAAAGACGCTGGAGTTTTTCGACCGGAAGGTCAGGGCATTGAAACACGCCATCAACTGCTTCAACGTCTCGCAGGTCGTCGGTGACACCGGCATGACGATTGACCAGGTGCTGATCTACATCCCTCAGCTTACAGAAATGCGGAACAGATTGTACGATATGCAGAACCGTTTATCGAAGCAGAGAACTTCTGTTGGCGGGATTGGCAGCAACACGGTTATCGATTACCGTTACGCGAATTACTCCGTGGAGAAGGCGAAAGAGGACTATACGAGGGTGTCAGACGAACTCAGGATGATTCAGACTGCCCTTGATGTTGTGAACACGACGGTCAAGATGGAAATCGAGATTCCGGATTGAGAAACTTTCCGTCCAAGCTTGCGCTGAAGAGCTTCTATCGTATGCTTATGGAAATGTATAGGGTTGGAGAAACAAGAGCATTACAATTATTCTTTGTTATTGATTATTACTTACTGTACAAGGTAAAACCCTCCAATGCTTTACAGCATAATCGGAACGCCATTGAATGGCATACATACTCAACAGGCAGGTGCGGAGAAAACTTGGGTGACCACTACGGAAACCCTTCCATAGCTGAGTTCGGTTAGAGGCTGTGGCTTTTTGAAACTACTACGCCCATCACGACCTCCACTAAGATGCTTTGTGTTTTATAGCTTTTGTCTGAAAAGGCAGAGTTGTGAGGCGTTTTGGCAAGATGTATGCAAAACCCATAATGTTGCCTATCCAGTTTTTATAAAATTTTCAAAATACGCATTGACAAACATCTGTTCTATATGTTAAACTAAACTCCCATCCAATGGGACAACTGAATACGGCTTTTCTGCCGGTTACATACACAAACCAAAACGAACACCAGCGGGACGAGGGCTGTCCTGCTGGTGTGGTTGTGTATGTGACCGGCTTCTTTTTTGCTCCTGACAAGTGAATGACCGTCCGAATGGGATACTTCGCCAAGACCTCCCGGCACCGGGGAGTGAGCGGGAAAACGTCGCTGAAAAGGGGCAGGAACGCCATTCGGAGAAAACGGCAAAGCAGCGTGACGGC
>JAFLTD010000144.1 GCA_022510625.1 Lachnospiraceae bacterium | reverse complement strand
AACCGCGTAAACAATACGTCCTCTGCATTACCGTAGTGGTAGTGCAGGGGATTTTTTATTTTATGTCGCTATGAATACGCCGTGCAAAATGATGCAGAGCCGGATTATGGAAGTGGGAGGGCTGATAATGTTAGATAAAGCCAGATCAAGTCTGTATGGGATGATAGGTTGGATATGCATATCAAGCATACTGCATATTTTTCTGTTCAAAAGTAATGTAAGAAACGACTATCAGGTCATCCAAAGGGTATTGATGGGATTTATAGCATTTGCATTTACATTGCCGATGCATGAATTGTTTCATTTTGTTTTTATGAAAATATTTTACAAGGGTAAAATCATGATTGAATATGCTAAGGACCCTATCGGATTTCCAACGATTAGAACAAGACCTTTATCTCAAGATGAAATTGCCAATTGGCAAAAGATAGTGATTTGTTTGGCACCTTTTATTTTTTTGACTGTATTGTTTGACGTTGCCTTTGTATTTTGTTCAAATGTAGAATTAGTGTTTTTTATTGTGGCTGTGGCCAACTCCGCCGGCTGTTATTTTGATATTATTGATGCGCTAAAAATATTACAGGATAGACATTAAAACGCAATTATCAATCAAAAAAATTTAAAAGGAGGAACTTGTATGATAACAGAACTCAAAGAAAAAACAGATGACCTTGTGAAAGGAGAGTTAACGCTCACGAAATTGGATTTCTGTCTGATCGGATTGATATGCCTGCTTGTAGGAATTTGTATTGGACTGCTGACCGCACCTTTCACGCATGGTATCAGTATTTGCAGTAACAATGGAAATAACAATGGCAACAACAACGGTAATAGCAGCAAAGATGGTGACGAGTGTTGCTGTACCGAGACATAAACGGAGATAACGAATATTGGAGACAAGTAATAAGGCGATAAGAAATAAGGAGACAAGATTATGAAAATCACATTAAAAGACGGCTCTGTCAAAGAGTACGCACAGGCGATGAGCATTATTGATATCGCGTCAGATATTTCCGAGGGGCTTGCCAGAGTGGCATGCGCCGGCGAGGTGGACGGCAAGGTGGAAGATTTAAGAACCGTGCTTGATAAGGATTGCAGCTTGAGTATCCTGACAGCCAACGATCCTGAGGGACTTAGGGTAGTCAGGCATACCGCATCGCATGTCATGGCGGAGGCGGTCAAGAGACTGTTCCCCAATGCCAAGGTGACGATCGGGCCGGCGATCGATGACGGCTTCTACTACGATTTTGATGCGGAACCTTTTTCAAGAGAAGATCTGGATAAGATTGAGGCGGAGATGAAGAAGATCATCAAGGAAGGGCATGCGCTTGAGCGTTTTGTTCTGCCAAGAGATGAGGCGATTAAGTTCATGGAGGAAAAGGGAGAGCCGTATAAGGTAGAACTGATTCGTGATCTGCCGGAGGACGCCGAGATTTCCTTCTATTCGCAGGGAGAATTTGTGGATTTGTGCGCCGGACCTCATCTGATGAGCACCAAAAACATCAAAGCCTACAAGCTGATTTCTTCATCCATGGCTTACTGGCGTGGTGATTCCGATAAGGCACAGTTGCAGCGTATCTACGGCACCGCTTTCCAGAAAAAGGAAGAACTGGAAGCGTATTTGGAACATTTGGAGGATATCAAACGCCGCGACCACAATAAACTGGGACGGGAAATGCAGTTGTTTGCAACCGTTGATGTGATCGGGCAGGGACTCCCGCTGCTTCTCCCGAAGGGCACCAAGATGGTGATGAAGATGCAGCGCTGGATTGAGGATTTGGAAGAAAAAGAATGGGGCTATGTCCGCACGAAGACCCCGCTTATGGCAAAGAGTGATTTGTATAAGCTTTCCGGACACTGGGATCATTATAAGGAAGGCATGTTCGTGTTGGGTGACGAGGAAAAGGATAGGGAAGTATTCGCACTGCGTCCGATGACCTGTCCCTTCCAATATTACTGTTATAAAAATACACAGCATTCTTATCGTGATCTGCCGATTCGCTACGGTGAGACTTCGACGCTTTTCCGCAATGAGGATTCGGGCGAGATGCACGGTCTGACGAGAGTGCGTCAGTTCACCATCTCCGAGGGACACCTGATCGTGCGCCCTGACCAGATGGTGGAGGAGTTCAAAGGCTGTCTGGCGTTGGCAAAATATTGTCTGGAGACTCTGGGACTGGAAGAGGATGTGACTTATCATCTGTCCAAGTGGGATCCCGAGAACCGTGAGAAATATATCGGTGAGCCGGAGGTCTGGGAAGAGACTGAGGGTCACATCAGAAACATTCTGCAGGAGCTTGGCGTCAATTTTACGGAAGATGTGGGCGAGGCTGCCTTCTACGGACCGAAAGTGGATATCAATGCGAAGAACGTATACGGCAAAGAAGATACCATGATTACGATCCAGTGGGATGCACTGCTGGCGGAACAGTTTGATATGTATTTCATCGATCAGAACGGCGACAAAGTACGTCCATACATTATCCACAGGACTTCCATCGGGTGCTATGAGAGGACGCTGGCGTGGCTGATCGAGAAGTATGCGGGCAAATTCCCGACATGGTTGTGTCCTGAGCAGGTGCGTGTTCTGCCGATCTCCGAGAAGTATGAAGAGTATGCGGATCAGGTGAGAAAAGAACTGGCGAGAAACGATATCGACGTGACTGTTGATAACCGTTCCGAGAAGATCGGGTTCAAGATCCGCGAGGCAAGACTCGATAAGCTTCCCTACATGCTTGTTGTTGGTCAGCAGGAAGCGGAAGAAGGTACTGTTTCTGTCAGAAGCCGCTTTGCGGGTGACGAGGGCGCAAAGCCGCTGCAGGAGTTCATCGATCAGATCTGTAAGGAGGTCAGAACCAAAGAGATTCGTAAGGAAGTACAGCAGGAACAGTAACATTTATGCAGTCTGCAGGAATTTGTTTTTTATGGCAATGCTTACGAGGCAGTGCAGTATGGAGTAACCGAATCATGGATACGAAGGATAAAATGTCCTTTCGAAGTGTCTTGGGATATCTTTTGATAGGAATCAGCGTGATCATGCTTGGCAAAAGCCTCATGTTGTGCTTTAGCAATGATATTTGGTATGATGAATTATTTACCGTGGGAATGATAGAACATTCCTACGGTGATTTAATTGCTTTTACGGCGAGGGATGTCCATCCGCCGTTGTACTATTGCATAGTCAAGTTTGCGATAGAGTTATGTAAACTAATATCAACGAATACAAACACCGTTATTATTGCTAAGATTGTCTCGGTTCTGCCTTACTTTATATTGCTGCTGTACAGTGTGACCTTTATCCGCAGGCGTTTCGGCATTTTTACGGGCGGGTTATTCATGTTCTGTGTTATTGCGATGCCGCAGTTGAGTGCTTACACTGTGGAGATCCGGATGTACAGCTGGGCACTTTTGTTCGTGACGGCGGCGTTTTTGCACGCTTACGCCGTGGTGGCGGAATGTGAGAGCATAAGAGCCGACAATAGAACGAGACTGCACGCTGCCGCGCTGGTCATCTATGGGCTTGCCGCCGCATACACGCAGTATTTCGCGTGCGTGGCGGTGATTATGGTCTACCTTTATGTGCTGTCGGTATTCTTGCTGAGAGACCGGGGAAGAGTAAAGCATTGGCTGCTATGGGTGATATTGTCCATCGTGGGTTACGTGCCGTGGCTCTACGCACTGTACGGGCAGATTACGGCAGTCAGTGAGAATTACTGGATTCTTCCGCTGAGCTGGCGCTCTTTGGGCGGCTGCGTGAAGTTCCTGATGAAGCCCGCGTTTGCGAACGATGTTCTGAACACGGTCTTGGCAGTAGTATTGTTTGGTGTCTATATCTTTGTATTTATGTGGAACGGTGTAAAACTCTGTCATAATAGGAGAGTTTTGCCAAAGCAATGGCCTGATTTCATATTTATGTCAGCGGGAATCGGTGTGTTGGTAGGATTAGTGTTATTTGGATTTGCAGCTTCCGCCATTCTGCGGCCCATTTTCGTGTACCGCTATATGATCCCGGCGTTGGGGTGTTTCTGGCTTGCTTTTGCGTTAGGGGTGAGTAAACTGTCGGAGAATGACGGAAAACAACCGACGGCAGTTTTTCTGTCTGTCAAGCGCAAGATCATAACCGCAGAGATTTCGGCAGACAGGATACGCAAAGGGATAACAGCGGCAGTATGTGCTCTTGTGCTTCTTGTCGGTCTGCGCGACTATCGTGCATTCATGGGCGAGGAAGAATACAAAATCCTTCATATGCAAGATACAACGGCGGCGCTTGATGAGATCGGCGCTGAAGATATTTTAATTTACAATTTTGACCAGGTACAGATGGTGCTGGGTTACTATGCAGATAACGACAGCTATTTGTGGTACGGACAGCCGGAAACTTTGATTCAGGATATATGCGGAGCAAAGGGTGCATTAGATGAAGATACCGGACAGATCAAAGAATGGATTGCGCAGGGCAGGACAGTGTGGTTCGTGGGCAGTTTTAACAGTCGTGAGGATATCGTGAAAGCGTGGAGAACGGAAGGGTTACATGTTGAGGAAACCGGAAGCTGTCTGTTGGAGCGGTACTGGTTCAACTTATATAAGTTATCTGTAGACGTATAACACAGTAATGTATATTTGTGTGAGGTATTGGTAATAATAACCTTGTGTATAAAAGCGAGAAAGCTCGCTTGCGAGAGATTGCTACGCAAACAGGAGGTTATTATGGCTGAATTAAAATGTGGAGTTGACAATTGTTCTTACAATCAGGACAGGTATTGCTGCAAAGGCGACATCATGGTGGGTGGCACACACGCAGACCGCTCGAACGACACATGCTGTGAGAGCTTTGCACAGAAGAGAGAGGGTTCCTATACGAGTTCTCTGGAACATCCGTGCAAGACGATCAGTATAGATTGCGAAGCGGTGAAATGCGTGTATAATAGTAACTACAAGTGCCACGCGGAGCGTGTAGATATCAAGGGCGGCGGTGCATGTAACTGTACCGAAACCGAGTGCGCTACTTTTAAGGAATCATAAGCGTACAATGCTCCTATGAGAGCACAGGGCAGAGATGGAATCAACGTCCGGAAAGCACGGTATGATCTCCGGCAGGAGCGTGCCGTGCCTCCGAAGACGATTTTCCAAATATCATCAGGCATAGCCAACGGCCGGAAGAGAGGTACATAGGTTGAAAAGCATACAATATCATAAACGCTGTCGTCATTCGGCGGCAGTGCTGGTTGCGGCAGTTATGGTGATATTCCTGGCGGGATGCGGGCAGGATGAGACGATGAGTACCGGTGCGGAAGTACAGACGGGAGAAACTTCTGACACAACTGACCATTCCACCACACAGGAGAATTCGGAATCGGAAGACAGCGCAGCCACACAGGAGAATGCGGAACCGGCAGACAGCGAAGCTGTACAGGAAAATACAGAGTCCGGGCAGAAGAATACCCCGGATGTGCAGATCGATATAGACAACGAGACGCGGCAGCAGCTCACGGCAGAGCTCTTGGAAGAGAATGAGATGGATGCGTCGGTGGTGGAGCCCGGACGTTCTACAGCGGGCTGTACTTTTGAGCTGCCGGAAGGATTTGAGGAGTCACAGGACGTGGATGACCTATATGTCACCGCGCGTTATCCGTTGGACACATCCATGATCTATTATGAGGTCCTGGATGGGGATATCTCTCTGCAGCTGATGACGGAAGAACAGTTCAGGGAACAGGCTGAGGCAGATTTTCACCTGCAGTACGGCGAGGATATCAAGCTGGAAATAGACAGTTTTGAGAATGTGAAGGTTGACGGTTATCCGGCGCTTCGCATTATGTGCCATTATGAGGCGGACGGCATTCGTATTACACAGCTTGAGTATCTGATCAATGCGGACAAAACTTATGTGATCACCTATTCACAGACAAGCGACTATGATTGGATGGAAGAGTACGAAGTAAGCGCCGCCACAATCCGCGTAAAGTAAGTTTTTGAATAAAATCGGTTGACACACGATGAATCTTGTGTTACATTAACCAATGTGCGAAAGTACATGACAATCAAGCAGAGTATCCACTCTCACCTTGCAACAATCGGGTTCGCAAGTGTTCATAAT
>JAFLTD010000143.1 GCA_022510625.1 Lachnospiraceae bacterium | reverse complement strand
CCTATCGGAAAAAGGTTCGGATTATATGGGTTTGGCGCGGATGACGGGACTCGAACCCGTGTAATATTAGAATAAAACCGATGAAAATAAACGGGTTTCTATTATTCATGTGCAATTTCGTGTGCAGAAAATGGCTTTCCATCGGCGATTGCTTGAAAAAACAAATCGACCTTGCCCCCGGCGATGTCCTTGTCGCTCTGAAACACGTGCTGGTAAATTTGCTTCATCGTTATGTCTGTCGACCATCCTCCGCGGGCCATGGCCACCTTGTCCACAATGCCCAGGGATAGCATGACTGATGCGTTTGTGTGGCGCAGGCCGTGAACGCCAACGAAAGGAATATCATGCCGCCGGCAAATATCCCGCATGGTATCATAAATCGTATTAGGATGCATAAGGAACACCCGGCCCTCCCTGTGCTCCGGCGTGTATGCCTCCAGCTTTTGCAGAATATACCCAGGGCAATCCAGCGTCCGACGCGACGCTTCCGTTTTCATCTCATCGCGCAGAACATATTTCCCATCTGCGCCGCGGATATAGGTGCGTCTGATCAAGATTTTGGAGTGCTCAAAGTCTATGCTATCCCAGCACAATCCCATAATCTCCGACCGGCGCATACCGAGCCACACCGCCAGCAGAATGGGGATCTCCACCGGGCTGCTCTGTATGGCCTCAAACAAGTTCATCATGCCCTGTTCGTCCAGATAAGCGTGCTCCGTTCGCTTGCGCTGCGGGAGCCTGATCCGCTTAGAGCTAATGTCCTTATACTCAGATATCACGGCCACAGTTAAACCCAGAGCGTTCCTGATTGTTTTGGTGGATACCGTCTTAGCCTCTGCATTCACCGCTGCCTGCAAGTCTGAAACCTCAATATCCAGGACCCTTTTCCCCATCAGCTCACGAAAACGGTTTCGCTGTATCTCCCGGTAGCCGCTAACAGTGGAGGGGGACAATACGTTTTCCCGGTTTTCTATATATCGGTCGATTGCGCATTTGAGGGTAATCGCCCCTTTGCGTTCCTCCTTCAGAAGGGCGTTTTCCTCTATCAACCCATTCTTTAGCGCCACTGCTTTGGCCTGTGCCTCTCCCGGTGTCTCGGCCACCACACTGACCCGCTTCCCATCCACCATCACCTGACAGCGCCAAGTTCCGCTGGGGAGCTTCTGGGCTTTCGGGAGCTTCTTTTTCATCGGGTTCTCCTTCCTGATGGTCAAATCCGACAGTGCTGTCGGATTTGGTGCGCATTGGGGCGTTCTTTTTTGTGCCCAATTCGGGCGCCGCACTTGACATTTTTTATATCTGCACACAGAGGAGAAAATTTTTCTTGCGTTTCTCGCTGACTGTGTGGTATGGTAAGAATGGCGTTGTCGGCAAAGGTCGGCCCTCTGTACAGGGGGCAACTTCTTGCTCCCTGATCTTACGAGAGGGGGGCTGCCCATGAGTACATCCGAAGTTTTACAACTTTGTTTGGTTATCATCGGTATTTGCAGCCTGTTCTTGCAGGCAAAAAAGAAGTGACCGCCGGTACTCCCTGACAAGAGCGGCGATCACTTCGTCTCACTTTAAGGGCTGACCGGAACCGGCAGCGCCCTCTATATTTTCAGTATAACCGCTCATCATAATTTTGTCAAGTCCCGCTCCCCGGAGCGGGGCTTTTCTTCGGTGTTCATGGAGCGCCCCCTTCACCCGAGAACTGCCCGGACTTCAGCGTCAGAGGCAAAGGTACTGCAATCCGGATCGGCCTGCGCTTCCCGAATCATTTGCAAATCGATCTCATCCGGTTCAACGCTTTCTACAGCATCCCAGCTGTTGGAGGAATACAGCCGTTTTACGATCTCCCACAGACGCTGTGCGTCATCCTCGTCCATGACCGTGATGGCCCCTATCAAATTAGCCTTGACTTCACTCATGATTTGCAAGCCTCCTTTTACTTGTAAACCTGCCCACGGTTGTCGATCTTTGAGACTTCAATAATATGTCCATCCCGCGTAAATAATACCCGGAAATCCCCCACACGAAGCCGGTAATAGGGCTGGCCTGTCAGTTTCTTCACATCGCCTGCCGGCAGCTTCATAATAGCATACTTGATGCGCGTTCGTATAGATTCTTCTTGTTTTCCAAGAAATTTGATAGCCTGTTTTGAGTAACGTATCTCCACAACTGCCTCCTCATTGGGTTGTCAGGTTCCGCTCCCCGGAGCGGGGCTTTTCTTCGGTGTTCATGGGTATGTCAGAACATTTAAGACTGACCAGCCATCACAGCATCATATGCTTCCTTTCAAGTCCCGCTCAGCTGGGTGTCCGTTTATTTTGTGCCCAATTCGGGCACTCATGTACTTAATTAAAAGCCAATACGATTTTTGCAAATCTGTTTGAACAAAAGCCCTGTTGCCAATGCGTCCGACAGAGAATCATGTGCATCCGACCGTAAAACATTGAGGATATTTTCGGTCAATGCTTCCAGTGTGAAAACTGAGCGATAGCTGTACTCTCGTTTGCTCAGTTCCAGCGTATCATAGAATTTCCTTGAATTGAGTGCCATGGCGACTGAAAGGGCTGTGGAACCGTGCGCGGTCAGGAATTGATAGTCGAAGGAGATTTTGTGTCCGACAATAGGCGGCTCTTTTTTTGCGTGTGGCTCTGATAAAAAGGCGTCAAACAGCCTAATGACTTGCTCAATATACGGAGCATTTTCAACATCTTTTTCTGTTATCCCGTTGATTTTCTGGGCCTTTGGATTCAACCCATTGCGCGGCTTCACGTATGTGGTAAACGTTTCTACTGGCTCAAAATTGAGAAAGCGGAGCGCGGTTATCTGGATAATTTCGTCGATGATAGGATTCAGTCCGGTGGTTTCCACGTCAATTACATAAAATACGCTGAGTTTATTCAGCGAAGTTTTTGCGGTAATATTGGTGGTCTGGACGGGAAGAATCGTGGAAGCGGATTTGGGTACCGCCGTAAGATCAGGAACAATATCAACATGAACAATTTGAGCCAGGGCATCATTGAATGCATTGGTCGCTTCAATTGCTTTTTCAACCTTATCCCGATAACGCTGAGAGCGCGTTTCAAGCTGGGCAAAGTCGATTTTGATTGTATCGTCACCTACCTTCTCCGTTGACATTTTCCCAAAATCCTCGCTGCGACACTCAGACCCCGTCAAATATGAGCAATGCTGTGCAAAGATTTCTTGGAAGCAATTTATCTCTGGAATCTGATGTAGCAAGGAAATGAATTTGTCGCAGTCTGCTATTGCAGAATAAGCATCTTCTATGGTTTTGTCGTTGAGCGACTGATCGTATCCAGCTCTCTTCCAAAGTTGCACTAACTCATTGTAAAAGGCGGCAGCTTTGGAGAGATCCTCCTCACGCTGTTTTGCTGCCTGTTCTCGCTCTTCTTGTTCTTGTTGAAGTCGTCTTTGATTATTGGCCGATTGACAGCTTGGGCAAATCCCGTCTCCATCCAGAGTAAGGGCCAGCTTTTTCTTCCCGCACTGGGCACATTGCGCAAATAGAGCCATTTAACATCTCTCTTTCTGTATCCATATAGAGCTTGTCCCGTCCAACTGGGCGGGCTTATTTTATGCCGTCTCTCCTCCGGCCCCGTTCGATGGGGATGATGTGTCCCGCTGATTCTTCTCCATAATGAGCCGGCGGATCATACTATCTACCAGCATTCTGTCCTCGGGACTGAGCTGGTCATATTCCGGTGGATATCTGGGGCCGCCCTCGGCAGCGGGGGCGGACTCTTTTTCTTCGCCCAGTAGCTCACTGGTGGTGACGCCGAGGTATGCGGCGAGCATCTGGACTTTATCCACAGACGGACTCCGACCACGCTTAATGTCCGGTAGAAAACTGCCGCCAACGCCACACTCATTGCAGACATTCGTTGGCTTTAATCCCTTTTCAAGACACAGCATTTTGACTTTTTGCACAAAAGCATCGTTGTCCATGTGTCTGTATACCTCTTAATAAATAAATTCGTTATTTCGCAGAAACTACGATAATTCGTATAATAATGCTTGACTATTCGATATTGCGCATTTGTGATTTGGTTAGCACGATGCCAGAAAGTCATTATGCAAAAAAAGGAGGTAAAACAATGTATATTCACGAGGCCGTCTCACTTGCAATGGCAACGAGGAAGGACATCAGGCGTACCACTTCGGAAGAATGGAGGTTTCTGGTAGTGGAGCCGACGAACGATCGACGGGGGTGCTTCATCTTCCCCAAAAGCTATGGGAAAAGGGACAGGTACGAAAACTCCCGGTGGGTGCCAACGGCGGATGAATTGATGGCGGACGACTGGGAACTTGTCAATTAGTCAAACGATTTATAACGATTATAACGAAAACCTTTTATGACTTTAAATACCTCGCCTTTCTGGATTTCAGTCAGTCCCCGGTATTGGTAAAGTAACTCTTTTTCGTCCTCTTCAAGATTCTCATACGGCCCAGCTTTCATTCTTGCCATGAAATCGTCTGCTAATTCTTTTCCCGTAAAATGTATCATCGCAGGTTCAGATTCTCTGGTCAGCATTTTAAAAACGTCTGAGTATTCAATATAAGCTTTGGTAACGTCTCGCCATTCATGAAAATATTCTGAGAACTCATTGACTTCCTCAAGTTTAACAGATTTAACAGCCCAGTTAAAAAAGCGAATCATTTCTATCTCTGTCCCCAAAACCGCCCTGCGAAACTCTCCAATAACACTGTCACCGGTTATTAAAACTTCATTGGGATAATCTTCATAGACAGCAGCAATAATCGCTTCCCTACCAGCGTCGGTCCAGAGGTCCTCCCAGTTTAAATACACACCCATGCTGAGTAAATATTCGATTGGTACCTCAAAGTATTCCGCAATCCTTACTAAAGCGTCCGCAGAGGGCTTTGCTTTTCCCTTTTTCCATTCAGAGATTGCGCTTTGGGACAAACCTGCCTTTTGTGTTAATGTCTTTGCAGTGATACCTGCAAGCTCAATTAGGTGAAGGATTCGTTGAATTGCCATAAAAAGGCTCCTCCATTTTGTGAATATTGTCCAATAATTAGAATATTCTAAATTTTTGCTTGACAATTTAGAATATTCTAATTATGATTTGGTTAGCACAATGATAAAGAATCATTGAGCAGGAAGGGGGGGAGAGCAATAGAAGCAAGAATGGAGATAGCACTATGGATAACATTTGGTTTTGCTTGGTTTTTCGCCTTTTATATTAGTTGCTGCATCATTTCGGATTGGGTCAAGGATATTCTCTACTGGTGGAAATGGCGGAAACAAAAGCGGGATAAGGAAGAGCCATTCGATTGGGGTAAGCCCGATAAGGCGTGGGAAGAACAGGACGAAACGCATCAAAAATGACCCTTTTTCTGGACGTCGGCGATATGCTTACGCATCAATGCTGAAAGCTGGTTTATTCTTCTCGCCAACTCTTCCTTAGAGCGGTTCCCACTTATCACAAAATCGTAAAGTCCCCTTGCTTCAGCGTCAATATTAGCTGTCGCATACAGCAAGAGCTTAAACAGCGCCGTGTCCAGAATGTACCGGTCTGAACGCTCATGTTCAAGTTTGTAGTAAAAGACGCACTTCAAATAATCCGCATAGGCATCCACCATCTCAGAAAAATAGGTTCCAGTAATGATGGCCTTCCGGGATTCCCTCACTGAATAGACCGCGACGCAAACAGAGAGAAAGGCTACTCCAATGCTAATAAGGCTGATGCCGATTTCCAAGCCATATCACTTCTTTCTTTGCGTTGTCCCGTTAGGAGTGGGATATACCAGTCCGAAATGCGCCTTATTCTCATCTTAAAGCAGTGTGTTCCTTTTGTCAATGATTAAAACTTATCAGGAAGGGGGTGAGCGCATGAACATTGCAGCCGCTTTTGCGGCCGCCAGAAAAAGCGCCGGGTACTCTCAGCACGAGGTGGCGCGGCGGCTTGGGATCAACCAAGCCACGGTATCCTATTGGGTGTCCGGGAAAAACACTCCTCGGGGCGCCCTGTTGGTCAAGGTGGCCGATCTGTACTGTTGTTCCATCGACAGACTGATGGGCCGGGACAGCGCATGACCCCAGTCATAAGCATACCACCCCAAGGAGGTACTTACCATGCA
>JAFLTD010000142.1 GCA_022510625.1 Lachnospiraceae bacterium | reverse complement strand
ATATAGTATAATTTTACTATATCTTGAGATTTATGCAAGTGTTTTGTCACAATTTCTACAAGTTGAACACAAAATATTTTATTTCAAAACGATTTCGACTAGTATATTCACAAAAACGAGTTACTGTTTTGTCACCAATTCACCTCTCGCTCATAAGATAAACCATAAACAACATTTGGAGGCTTAACAATGAGCGATTTAACAGCTACTAATTGCGGATGCAACAACAATAACGGCAGAGGGTTGTTCGGAAACAATTCCTGGCTTTGGATTATCCTGCTTTTATCCTGCTTCGGCAACAACGATGACGGATGCGGCGGCGGCAGAAGCGGTTTCGGTCTGTTCAACAATGACGGCAACAGCTGCTGCAACACCATCATCTGGTTACTGATCCTCACCAGCTGCTGCGGAAACTAATCACCCCATAAATAATCCCCTTTACACATCTATTATTTCACATCTGGGAAAATAGGCTCTAGCTCCTTTAGAGCCTATTTTTCTCACATGTATCATATACTGTAGAGAAAACTATGGGCATCAGAAAGGCATATCCTATGGCACTTAAAAACGAAGAAGCAACAAATGTTATGGCATTCGATGCCTTATACACGACCAATCAGATTCAAAAAATCAAGGTTCTTCTCCCTTACATAGAACCTTCCATGCAAAAGCATTTGGCGGTCTATATTAAATATATGGAGCTGCAATACACGATGAAACATGTCAGAAGGCACCCTTTCCAGATAAGCGGCTGCAGCATTTCTTCCGAGGAAACTCCCGATCTGCGCTCGTTGTGCCGTCAATTGTCTCTCTACTCTTCACCCGAAGAGATCAGGCAGTTGGAACAGCTTCAGAACATGTTCGAAACACTGGAAACAATGCAGGAAATGACACAGACAATGTCTGCCCTGCAGGAAATTTTTCCCGATTTGTCTGCCGCTCCGCCCTTCGGAAGCGACTCTGCATTCTCCGATTCGGAAGGTGCAGAGTCCGCGCAGACCGGTCCGTTTTCTGTGATGGACATGATGATGAACATGCTCACTCCCGAACAGAGGGCAATGTATGAGATGTTTCAGCAGTCGTACAATAACAGCGATTCCGACTAAGAATTCACTGTCCGCAGACAAATATAATAACCTCAAATGCATCTATAATCTTCAAACCGGAGGAACATAATAACTATGACAAATAATTGGATGGACGATCCCGCCGTCGCACATATTGACAAAGCAAAACTGGATTTCCTGCAATCGCTTTTCTTCGAGAGCCAGACCCTTACCAAAGAACAGATGCTGCCGTTCTTTATGTCTGTCGCTAAAAAAGCCATGGACAATCACATATCTTTCAGCAGCGAGGAAGTAAAAACAATCACCGCGACAATACGGCAGCACTCTACACCGGAAGAATTGGATAAGATCGACAAAATTGAAAAACTTATGAATCAGCGCAAAAAATAGCATATATATGAAATAAAACATAGAAAAAACGTCAAGAGTACAACGTTCCTGACGTTTTTTTGTTTCTATCTTTTATTTCTGCACAATATTTACGATTCTACCCGGAACATAGATCTCTTTTACAATCGTTCCTGTCAGTTTATCTGCGACTGTCTCCTTTGCCTTGGCAATCACATCATCCTTCGGATCGTCCTTGCTGATAGCAAGCGTCGCGCGGGTCTTTCCGTTGATCTGCACCGCGATCTCCACGGTATCCTCCACAGTCTTTGCCTCATCATACTCCGGCCATGTGGTCTGATAGATTCTGCCCTCAAATCCGACTGCCTCCCAGAGCTCTTCGGTGATATGCGGCGCCACCGGATTTAACATTGTGAGTAACGTCTTAAACTCGCCCTTTGTCACCGAATTTTTCTTATAAAATTCATTGATCAGTGCCATCATGGCGGCAATCGCCGTATTGTACTTTAAGCTCTCGAAATCATTGCTGACTTTCTTGATCGTCTGATGAATCTTTGTCTCCAGATCTGTGGAGTATGCGCTGTCATCTGTCAGAATGTCCTGCAGTTTCCACACTCTCTCAAGGAATCTGCGACATCCTTTCACGCCGTCATCCGACCACGCAGCCGACAGATCGAAAGCGCCGATAAACATCTCATAGGTACGCAGTGTATCCGCGCCGTAGTCCCTGACAATATCGTCCGGATTGACAACATTGCCTCTGGATTTACTCATCTTCTCACCGTTAGAACCAAGAATCATTCCATGGGAAGTTCTCTTTGCGTAAGGTTCAGGACAGGGAACGGCTTTCTGGTCGTACAGGAATTTATGCCAGAATCTGGAGTATAACAGATGGAGCGTCGTGTGCTCCATACCGCCGTTATACCAGTCTACCGGCATCCAGTAATCAAGCGCTTCCTTGCTCGCCAACGCCTCTGTATTATCCGGATCCGTATATCTTAAGAAATACCATGATGAACCCGCCCACTGCGGCATGGTATCCGTCTCTCTCTTAGCAGGACCGCCGCAGCACGGACATGTGGTATTGACCCAATCGGTCATGAGTGCCAACGGAGACTCACCGTTGTCGGTAGGCATATAACTGTCAACTTCGGGAAGTTCCAGCGGCAGTTCGCTCTCGTCAATCGGAACATAGCCGCACTTCTCACATTGTACGATCGGAATCGGCTCTCCCCAGTAACGCTGTCTGGAGAAAACCCAGTCTCTCAGCTTGAAGTTTGTCTTGGCACATCCGATACCTTTCTCTTCCAAGAAGGCTATCATTTTCTCCTGTGCCTCGCCCACACTCAGTCCACTGATAAATCCGGAATTGACAATCGTTCCCGTCGCCACATCCGTATATACTTCTTCCTGCACATTCTTGCCGCCTGCCACTACCTCAATGATAGGCAGACCGAATTTCTTCGCAAAATCCCAGTCTCTCTCGTCATGGGCAGGTACTGCCATAATCGCGCCCGTACCGTAACTCATGAGTACATAGTCGGAGATAAAAATCGGTATCTCCACATCATTCACGGGATTTATGGCTGTCAGACCATCGATTTTTACACCGGTCTTCTCTTTCGCAAGCTCCGCACGCTCGAAATCGGACTTCCTTGCCGCCTGCTCTCTGTAAGCCTCAATCTCATTCCAGTTCTTAATCTCATCTTTGTACTTGTCAATGAGCGGATGCTCCGGAGACATTACCATGTAAGTAACACCGAACAGCGTATCGCATCTGGTCGTGTAGATACGCATCTTATCTTCTTTGCCCTTGATTGTAAAATCCACCTCGGCACCTGTGGATTTACCGATCCAGTTCTTCTGTGAAACCTTCACCCTCTCCACATAGTCGACCGTGTCGAGTCCCTCAATCAACTTATCCGCATATTCCGTGATCTTTAACATCCACTGGCTCTTCACCTTGCGGACAACCTCAGAACCGCATCTTTCACAGACACCGTTGACAACTTCCTCGTTGGCAAGCCCAACCTTACAGGAAGTACACCAGTTGATCGGCATCTCCGACTTATAAGCCAGTCCGGCCTTGAATAATTTCAGGAAAATCCACTGTGTCCATTTATAATAGTTCGGGTCTGTCGTGTTGATCTCACGATCCCAGTCAAAGGAATAACCAAGCGCGTGCAGCTGATTCTTGAACCGAACCACATTGTTCTGTGTCACAATCTTAGGATGAATGTGATTTTGAATCGCATAATTCTCCGTGGGCAGTCCGAACGCATCCCATCCCATCGGATAGAGCACATTGTAACCCTGCATTCTTCTCTTTCTCGCCACGATATCAAGCGCTGTATAGGGCCTTGGATGTCCAACATGAAGTCCCTGCCCCGACGGGTACGGGAATTCCACCAGCGCATAGTATTTCGGTTTGGAATAATCGTCCGAGGTCTTGAAAGCCTTCTCATCGTCCCACACTTTCTGCCATTTTGCTTCTACTTCTCTGTGATTGTAAACTTCTGCCATTTTTATGACCATACCTTTCCTAAGATACCATGATTAATATTGTATTATACTCAATGAATTTGTCAACCCCGAACACATAGAAACAGGACATGTCTCCATGTCCCGTCTCTATAAATAAAACCTTCTCTATATCGCTATAGCCGGGTTAAGCTATCCGCGAGACAATTCCCCCTATGCCTCGCCGCCAGACTCTGCTACTTTGCCGGCTCTGGCTTCCACTTCCTTCTCCTGTACATCACTCGGTGCCTGTTCATATCTGGCAAACTCATATTTGTATGTACCACGTCCTCCGGTCATGGATCGCAGATCGGTACAGTAACCGTTCAGGCTTGCCACAGGAATATCGGCTTCTACAACAGTTTTGCCGTCTCCCGCAGGGTTCATACCAAGTACACGTCCTCTTCTCTTATTCAGGTCACCCATCACATCACCGGTATAGGAATCCGGCACAGTAACCTGAAGATTTGCAATCGGCTCAAGGAGAACCGGTCCGGCTTCCATGAAACCTTTCTTGAACGCCTGGATGGTTGCCATCTTAAATGCCATCTCAGAGGAATCTACCGGATGGTAGGAGCCGTCATACAGCACAGCTTTCACACCTACTACGGGATACGCCGCCAGCGGTCCGCTTGTAACGGAATCTTGAAGGCCTTTCTCAACAGCGGGGAAGTAATTCTTAGGTACAGCACCACCCACTACTTCCTGTTCAAATACATAAGGCTCTTCCAAATTGTCGGATGCTTCAAAACGCATCTTAACGTGTCCGTACTGCCCGTGTCCGCCGGACTGTTTCTTATACTTATATTCCACATCGGATTTCTTGCGTATCGTCTCTCTGTAGGCAATCTTCGGATCGGTCAACTCAATCTCCGCCTTATACTCGTTGAGCAGTCTGCTTGCCACCACATCCAAGTGCAGATCACCCATGCCGTACAGGAGAGTCTGTTTATTTTCCGCATCGTTGACAATCCACAATGTCTGATCCTCATGCTTCATTTTCTGCAGTGCCTGCGCTACTTTATCCACATCACCCTTATTTTTAGCCCTGTATCGTTTGCTCGTATATGGCGTGGATATTTCGGTCTTTCCGTAGCGGATGATTCTCGCCTTGGTTGACAGTGTATTACCTGTTCTAGCCGCTGTCAGCTTCGCAATCGCTCCTATATCGCCTGCATGCAACTCCTTCACCTCAATAGGCTTATTGCCTTGCAGTACATAGAGTTTACTGATTTTCTCCTCGACCTCTTTCTCATCATTATAGATTGTGTCATCGTTCTTAAACACACCTGAGCACACCTTGATCAGAGAATACTTGCCGATAAAAGGATCTACAATTGTCTTAAAAATATATGCTGACTTTGGCTTGGAAAAATCATAATTAGCTTCGAAAATTTCATTACTCTTTAAATCAATTCCCGCAAGCTCGCGATTCTCAGGGCTGGGCATATATTTCACAACATCGTCGAGCAGCGTGTAAATGCCCTGACACAAAACATTGGATCCCATGGACATCGGCACGATGCTGCCGTCCATGACGTTGCTGCGAAGGGCAGCTCTGATTTCCGCCTCAGAAAAACTGTCCCCGTTAAAATACCGCTCCATAAAATCTTCACTGGTCTCGGCTACAGCTTCCATCAGTGTATCGCGGCATAACTGAAGATTCTCCTTGCTGTATTCCGGCATCTCACATTCGATGACTTCCTTGCCTTCCCAGCGGTATGCCTGTTCGGTGATAACATTGATATATCCCACAAACTTCTCGTTCTCACGAATCGGCAGGTGGAAAGGTGCTATCTTCTTACCGTACTTCTCAGTCATATCCTCAACTACCTGGCGGAAAGATGCGTTGTCAATATCCATATCCGTAACGAACACAAATCTCGGCAGCTTATACTTATCACACAGCTCCCACGCCTTCTCTGTGCCCACTTCCACACCCGCTTTACCTGACACAACGATGATTGCCGCATCCGCTGCGCTGACAGCCTCTTCCACTTCGCCCACGAAATCAAAGAAGCCGGGTGTATCCAACACGTTGATCTTCACATCTTCCCACTCGATCGGAATAACAGATGTAGCGATAGATATCTGACGTTTCTGCTCTTCTTTTCCAAAATCGCTTACCGTATTACCGTCATCAACTTTACCCATTCTGGAAGTGATACCGGACAAGTAAGCCATCGCCTCCACCAAACTGGTCTTACCACAGCCGCCATGTCCAAGCAAAACCACATTACGAATCTTATCAGTTGTGTAAATGTTCATTTCACGCAATC
>JAFLTD010000141.1 GCA_022510625.1 Lachnospiraceae bacterium | reverse complement strand
GATCGCGCGGTGTGAACTGTGAGCCGGAACAGATTATTATCGGAGCAGGGAATGACTACCTGCTCCTTTTGTTGGAAAAAATCCTGGGACGCCATGTCCATGTGGCGATGGAGAATCCCACTTACGTCAGGGCTTATAAGATATTCCGCTCCTGTGCATACCCGGTGTCCTTTGTGCCGGTGGATGAGAGCGGTATGCGGGTGGACTGTCTGCGCCGGACAAATGCGCGGGTGGCATATGTGATGCCGTCCCACCAGTACCCGATGGGAGTTTCCATGCCGATCGGAAGGCGTATGGAACTGCTAAGATGGGCATCCGAGGCGGAAAATCGCTATCTGATCGAGGACGATTATGACAGCGAGTTTCGCTATAAAGGGAAACCGCTGCCCTCACTGCAGGCATCGGATGTTGACGGCAAGGTCGTCTACATCGGAACCTTTTCCAAGGCAATCGCTCCTGCGATTCGTATCAGTTATATGGTGCTGCCTTATCCGCTCATGGAGCGGTATCGCAGCGAATGCGGCTTCTATTCGTCCACTGTGTCGCGAATCGATCAGGCTGTTCTGAACGAATTCATACAGGACGGTTATTTTGAGCGTTATCTGAATAAGATGCGGAAACAGTACAGAGAAAAACACGATCTGATCCTCAGTGAATTGAGGCCTTTAGAGAAAGCGTTTCGGATATCCGGAAGCAATGCGGGGCTGCATGTGATTCTGACCGACAAAAAGGGTCGCTCGGAGGAAGAACTGGCCCATGCGGCGGCAGAGGAGGATGTCAAAGTCTATCGGATGCGGGATTTCAGAATGAAGGAGTCAGAAATACAGGATTACCGGGTGGATGATGCCGGGACGGGCGATTCCGAAACAGAGTGCTGCAGAACAAAGATTGCGGCTGCCGAGCCCGCCATGCTGATTCTGGGATATGGGGCTTTGACCTCGGAGGAAATCAAAGAGGGAACCGCGTTGTTAAAGAAAGCGTGGACCTAGCGGTAGTACTGTGCCTGCGCCGCAAACATCTTCGCGTAACACCCGTTATCTACGGATACCAGTTCATCATGTGTGCCGCGCTCGCGTATCTCACCGTTCACGAACACATAGATGATATCACAAAACTTACAGGAAGACAGACGGTGGGAGATATAGATTGCCGTCTTTCCGCCTACAAGCGTATTGAATTGGTTGTATATTTCATATTCGGCGATCGGGTCAAGGGCGGCTGTCGGCTCGTCTAAGATGACGATGGGTGCATCCTTATAGAGTGCACGGGCTATGGCAAGTTTCTGTTTCTGACCGCCTGACAGTTCGCATCCTTCCTCGTCGAACCCTTTCATGACGAATGTATCCGCTCCGTATTTCAATTCGGAAAGTGTCTTGGTCAGGCCTACTTGTTCAATGACACGTTTAAAACGATTATCATTCTGTGCTGTCCCCGAATCCGGCTGTTTATCGTTATCGTACTGCATTTCGGCAGTGCCCGCTTCCAAATTGGCATTGGCTTTGGCCTTGCTGTCGGCAAGACGTTTCTTCTTAATAAACCGCTCTTTATATTCTTTCTCCAGTTTTTCCTCATTGGTAAGTACATCACTGGCCTTCGCGTGGCTTTCCGTCAAGGTGACGTTCTCCCGTGCCGTAAAGGCAAACAGTTCAAAATCCTGAAATACTACGGCGAGGAGCTTGACATATTCTTCGTAGACCAGTTCCCTGATATCGGTTCCGTCAAGCAGAATCTGTCCTTCCGTCGGATCATACAGGCGGCATAACAGCTTGATAAAAGTTGTCTTTCCCGCACCGTTTAGACCAACGATGGAGATATGCTCGCCCGCGTGAAGCGTGATATTGATGTTTTTGAGCACGGCTGTATCGCTGCCCGGATATGTAAAGCTGACATTCCGAAATTCAATCGTGTGCTCCCTGTCTGCCTGCGGTAACAGATTACCGTGGCGAATCGCATTGGGATATTCCATAAAAATGACGAATTCGTTGGCATAGTTGAGTTTTCGGTACAAATCCTGCACATTCCAGACAATGCCTCTCAGACTCTGGTGGAAGGCGTTTCCTGCGTTCATGTACATTGTGAATGCACCGAGTGTGATTTCCCCGGTTAGAGCTTTCTTACCTAAGATAAGCAGGTCGGCTATATAGCGTACCATGCCCATCAGTGTGGAAGCCATATCGTATGGGAGAGCTTGCATAGATTGGGTTTTATAGGCATTTGTCTGATAGTTATTCTCTTTCGCGCATTTTTCTTCCATCAGCTTTTCGGCACCGTATAAGCGGATATCTTTGCCAAAACGGATATCCTGCAGCTCCCAGAACAGATAGCCGAAGATTCGGTTCACCTTAGAAAGCTTAAGAAAAGCCTCCCGTTCAATTTTATTCATATAGAATCTCAGCACGGTATCCACTGCAATACAAACAACATAGACAGCAATCAGTACGGGTGCGCCGGTAAGCAGGATTGCTGCTACTCCGAACATAATGACTATGTTGGTCAATAAAATGCCGAATGTGTTGAGAATACCGCTTATCCCGCCGGAATACCAGTCGATTCCCGTCTTGGCTTTCTCGAGCTGCTCTAAGACTTTCGTATCCTCCGTGTGTTGGAAATCTAAGTCGATACACTTCTCGGACAGCACCATGTTCAAGTATCGACCAAACAGGTCATCATACTTTTCTTTAGTAAGGTCGGAGAAAGATCTTAAGCAGTTACAGACCCAGGTAAGCCCTACCGTAAGCGCGACATACAACACGATATAGGAGATTCTGCGCTGTCCGATCAGTTCATCGATCACATATGCGGGAAAAATAATTGTAACAAAAGGCGCTGCAATATTTACAAGTATACTAAGCACATAGAAGATGAAGTAGGATTTCTTACACTGCCATGCATACAACGCGAATTTTCGTACCAGCGGAAGAACTTTTCTAATATTCATTCGCAGCGTCCTCCTCCTGATAGTATTGTGCCTGTACATCGAACATTTCGCGGTAAGCGCCGCCTTTTTCCATGAGGGACTCATGTGTTCCGTATTCAACCAGCTTTCCGCCTTCAAACATCGCCACGTGATCGCAGAAGCGCGTGGAGGAGAGGCGGTGTGAGATATAGACGGCTGTTTTCTGTCCAATCAGCCGGTCAAAATTCATATACATGCTGTACTCCGCCAATGCATCGAGAGCGGAAGTAGGCTCATCCAGAATGACGATAGGCGAGTTCTTGTAAAGGGCTCTGGCGAAAGCAAGTTTCTGTCGCTCGCCGCCCGACAAGTCAATACCGTCGTCGTGAATGACTTTAAGAAGCTGTGTCTCCACACCCTTCGGCAGTGTGTCCAGTTTCTCCGAAAGACCTGCATCACGCAGACACGCAGCCGTACGGTCAGTGTCCGTATCCTGTATATCGCGCATTGACACGTTCTCACACATTTGAAATGCAAACAGTTCGATATTCTGGAATACGGGAGCAAACAGTTCATAGTATTCTCGTTTGTCATAACGCCTGATATCAATGCCGTTTAAGAGAATACGCCCTTCGGTAGGCACATAGAGTCCGCACAGCAGCTTGACGAAGGTTGACTTGCCTGCGCCGTTCAGCCCTACGACGGCAAGGCGTTCTCCCGCCTCGAGTGTCAGGGTTAGGTCTTTCAATGCGTAATTCTCTGTATCGGGATACTTGAAGGACACATTCTCAAAGGTAAAGACATATTTTTCCATATGAAGAAGAGCAGGCACATCTCCGTCATCCCCGACGAGAACCTGGCGCTCCGGGTATTCTATAAAAGTACGGAAGTCATTGACTTCACGGGACTGCTGCCGCATGTCTGTGACGGTGTTGAACACCTGACGCAGCGTTTCATTAAATCCTTCAATTGCCCCTAAATATAAGGAAAAGTCTGCAATTGACACATCTGTCATAATGACGCGGTAAGCGAGATAGCCGTAGATTGCAGCAGTATTAAGGAGGGCAAGCGTGTTGCTGATCATGCTGCAGCCAAGCCAACGGTTTTTGGCATCGCGCATGTGGCCGTGAAGAATGTTTTGCAGTTCAGCGTATTTGCCCAGTATCCATTTTTTCATGGAAAACAGCCGGATATCTTTGCCGTATGTAAAATTGGTCATGGTATTCTGCATATACCACTGCTTACGCCAGTAAGGTGTGCATTCATCCCATGTAATCTTGTCCCTGCGCTTCGTGTTGTCCATATTCAGATAGTACAAAACGCCATACACCAGAACAAGAAGAAGGACCCATGCAGAGAGCCGGCATATAATGACTATAGCAGTCAATGAACTTGCAAGCATGATCATCAGCTTTTCGAAAGAGTGCATCATGCCCTCCACGCCGTTATTGTTGCCTCCCGTCGCCCGCTGTGCCTTTTGCTGAGCCTGCATCACCCTGGAAGACTCGATGTACTCATAATCCATATAGAGTACTTTGCGGATCCTTAACATAATAAAATGCTCTCGCGCATTGATTAGCCGCCACCAGATGTTGGCATCGCAGATGTTTTCAATCAACGCAGAAATCAGCCGAACAGCCGTATAAAACAGTGCTGTATACGCAAGCAAGCGGAAATCCGCCCGCTCGGTGATTCTGTTGATCACGGAACGGAGCGCAAAGGACGGCAGATAAGTTGTCACAGTTGAGGTGATAATTTTGAGAGGCAGTATAAGAAGCAGCACTTTCTGATAACGAAATGTGCCGCTCATAATATATGCCATATTGTTGAATAGAGAATATTCTTTTTGATTGGGATCTTTCGGTGACTCGTCTTGAGCGGATTTCTTTTTGAACATGATATAGACTCCGATGGTATATCTTATTGTGTATACGAAATCTTCTTCATCATATCCAGATAGGACACTGTCTCCTCGTAGAGCATCTCCGGGTGGAAAGACTCGTCGCCGAAACGGGCGCACATAAGGCCGCTGATTGTATAGTCCAGCATGGCATCCAGTTTCTCGAAGGACACATTATCCAGGAAAAGACTCTGATCGGCCTGCTCCTTGAGAGAAGCGTACACCTCCTTAATGACACCGCGCTGACCCTCGATTGCCATGAGCGCTTCGTTCACATTCTCGGTGGAACAGCGATCGAGGAACTGCTGCATATAAGGATAGTTTTTCAAAACCTGCATCTTTGCAAACTCAATCTGCTTTCTGATCTCGAAATAGTCGGTCGCAGAAGATGATACTCCTGTAGTCAACTCCAGCTTCATGAAGCGGACACTGTAGTCGTGTAAAAAGGTATAAAGTCCTAATTTGCTGCCGAAATAATGGAACAAAAGTCCTTTGCTGATACCTGCCTCCGCCACGATATCGTCGGTACTTGCGTGCTTGTAACCGTTTATGGCAAACACCTTTAGGGCTGCGTTGATCATGCGGTCCTGTTTATCTTTCTTTAAATCAAAAAATTTCTCGTTCATAACATCTTCCATTCTATATATATTTCAGAGATATATTCAAAGATATATATTCTCTTATCAAAATCATGTATTTATTGACCTTACGAGTCGAATTTTAATATATCATAAAAAAAGAGTCGATTCAATGTCTATGAAAAAACTAGTTACAAAAAAAATTTCAGACACAACATATTGTGTATTTTATCGCGGCAGCAAAAAAACATAAATTTTTTGTACATATTCCCTTTTCATTTTGGTAAAATAGTATTAGTATAATACTTAGCAAATTTTTTATGAGACTGAGACGGTGAAAGGAGAACCCTCATGGCAAAGAAATTCGGTAAATTTTTAATGGTGACAGCTGCTCTCGGAGCCGTTGCAGCGGGCGCATATTATTATTTGCAGGGCAAGGACCGCTTTGTGGATGATGATTTCGACGATGATGATGATTTCGATAATTTTGACGATGACTTGGAAGATGACGAGAACGATAAGGATGCGGACCGCAACTATGTCGATCTGGATTTAGACAAGGCAGAGGATTTCAAAGAAGGTATTCAGGCTGCGAAGGCCGAGGTTACGGACAAGATTGTGGGAGCAGCCAAGGAAACAGCTGACAAAGTTAAGGAAGAGGCAGATAAAGCGGAAGTGAAAGTGGAAGAGTTTTTCGACGACGATGACGGCGACGGTTCCATGGACGCTATGTAAGAGGCAGCACAGTCTGTGAACATATGTAATCTGTAACTATTCAGAGCCATGCAAATCGAATGATAAAATTTGCTTGCAAAGACTTTTATCATTCGATTTATATGGCGAAGTAACCACATGAGCAAAAGGAAAGCTGCAAAGCAGCGATT
>JAFLTD010000140.1 GCA_022510625.1 Lachnospiraceae bacterium | reverse complement strand
GCTTGTTCCGTGCGCACATGACGGCTTACCGGAACCTCTCATTCGACTGTAACGTGAGTCAACGGGCCGGATTGGGGCCACTCGGAGTTAGTTTTCAAATGTTTCCGGCAAAAGCGCTTCCAGCACAAGGCGCCTCTCTCTGTTACGTTCCGCATCCTACTCTTCTCGTCAACGTGTTATCTTATATATTCGTATTCTATGCCATGTCGGCTGAAAAGTAAAGCACTTTTTCAAACCAAATTTTTACTTCATTTCTATGACACAGTTCTGTGAATCATATTAAGTAATATTATCTCTGTCAGCTCTCTATGCTGTTCTGCCGCAGCACTTCTTGTATTTCTTGCCGCTGCCGCAGGGACACGGATCATTGGGGTAAATCTTCTGCTCCTTGCGAATCGTGGTGGATGACTTCTGCTCTTTGTACAAGGCTTTCTGTGTCTCCTCGTCAAAGATATCGTTCCACTCCTCCAAGTTGTAGAGCCAGTCGGCGCCTGCCGCCACCATATTCTTATAGAGGAGTTCTTTATCAAATCCGAGACTGACTTTGGTGTCTTCCTCCATCTCCTCAATCGGATTTGCTTTCTTCAGGCTGTCGTTGATACCGTCCAGGAAACCTGTCATCGTCATGATGTCCACGCCAAATTTCTCTGCCAGTTCTTTCACTGTTCCCTTCACTGCCTTGTCGGGAGTCTTGAGAAGCTCAGCATAAATGTTTTTCTCTTTCTCGAAATAATCAGTCCAGAGTCTCTGCAGATCACCTTGGTTGGCAGTCTCGGAATACGCCATATCACGCCATTGTTTCAATAATGCCATTGTACTGTACCACCTTTTATCCTGTAATTTAACTAAGTATATAACATTTTAGGAGAAAAGTAAAATTATATTTCTTCCCGATAGATTTTAAAAAAATTTTACTTAAAATGTATAAACCCGGAAAAAGCGGTAACAATGTTAGTAGTCAAAAGATAAGGAAATACTTATCCTCCCCTAAGGAAGCCCCTAAGAGTGCGGAATCCGCATTTTTAGGGGCTTCCACTATTTATTTACGATTCTATGCCGTGTTGTTTCTATGGGGCATCGTTTTCAAGCAGATCACACCGCACCGTGACCCTCATCTGACCTCCCAGTGTACAGGTAAAGAGCGTCAAATCCCACGTTCCGCTCTCCATCTCCTCCACCGCCGTACCGGCAAGGATCTTAAGCTCCACAACGGTATAGCGGAAGTCATTTCCCGCCACATCAGTGAAAATCACTTCATCCCCGGGCAACAGATTCTTCAACCGTCCGAAGTGATTGTCATAATTGTGGGCGCAGATGATCAAATCGCCTCGGTAAAGCGAACCAATATACCGGCAGGGCGAAGTTTTCAGCAAATCAGGGCTCCAGTTCCCCTGCACCGGCAGCGCCACGTCAATCACCGGTATGGAGACCGTTCCGATATACCGATGATTATCCAGCTCCAGCATCTGCATTTCCCGTTCAAAGTCGGGTACAAGCTCGGACTGCGTCTCCTGAGTCTCATTCAGTTCCTCTGCCACCGCTTCTTCCCGCTCTTCCCGGTACCGGACAACGGCATCCAGCGCAATGTCAGCCTGAATGCCTGCCCGATAGTTGTCCCACAGATTATAGCCGCTCAGGCCAAGCCCCGCCGCCACGGCCGATATGCCGATGATTGTCATCACCATACCAACACATCGTTTACTCATAAGGTTCCTCAAACTCATCCGATTCCTTTTTCCGAACAAACAGTGCCGTTCCGATTATGAACAATGGCACACCCACAGCCATAAGCAGCGTCACCGGCCACCAAAGTTGCCCTGTCTGAGGCAGAATGAAATTGTCCGATGGCGTGGGCTCAGGGCTCCCGTTGTCAGTGCCGACCGAAATCCGAATAGGGTCGCTCTCGTACATCCAGACGGTGATGACGCCGTTGTCTTCCCAGACCGAGAAGGTGTAGTTGCCATTGCGGCTGAAGTCGTTGACCTCCGGATTGCCTTCTTTATCCTTATTAAGCAGTGCTTGCAGGACGGCATCATACTTCTGTTGGTTCTTTTCAACCTTCATCTCTGAGAAATAGGCATCCAGAGCATCCCGGATTTTTTCTTCCTCGCTCTTCTCGTCGTCCGTGAGATTCTTATATGCCTCAGATTCCCGATCTTCATGCGCAAAATCGGTCTTATCATAGTCAGCTCCGTCAGTGGCGTTATTGACAGCGTCCCAGAAACTGTATGTGGGGTGCTGTGCGATCCACTGTCTAAAAGGATCGGCATCCGTCAAGACCATGACGTTCAGACCGTTCTCATCCAATTCATAATACGTTTGGACGTCTGACCACAATCCATGGAAGTATTCATCATGCAGTCCGCCTGAGGCATCCACCCAGTTCAGAGCCACCGTGTAGTGGAAGGGTTTTTCGATACTTTCCCAGGTGGGCATCAGCCGCAGGACATAGATGTCCGTATCGATAGGTCCCATATCGTCGTTCAGAATGCCGAACTCGGAGATGTCCCTGATGTTGATGGAGCCGCTGGCAAAGTGAATCTCCTCCGTGACATACTCTCCGTCAATTTTCAACCAATTACCATCTGAACCGATCAGATGCCGTCTGACCGGTTGGTAGTCTTCGCCCACCAGCACCCAGTCAACGAATTTGTAATAGCCTGCCGGGTCCGTGGGTTGTGCGCGTTTTAAGACGGCGATGTTATTGACATCCACGTCATAGAAAGCGCCTGCGTTGTCGTCAAACTGCTCTTCCGGCCTATCGGGGTCATCCAACCGGAAGAACGTGGGACAGGTATCGGAATGATCGATCATCGGCATATTCTCAGGCAGTCGCGCATCAACGATAACGTTGCCTTCGGCATCCTCAACCCCTTCCAACGTATTCGGCATATACCGTACGACATACCGCTTCGGATGGGCTACGATAGTCAGCAGGGCTACCTTGTACGGATTGCCGGCGGCGTTTGCATCAACGTATAAAATATCATTGATCCACCGTCCCTGCCCTGTG
The DNA here is from genome assembly GCA_022510625.1 of Lachnospiraceae bacterium. GTDB lineage: Bacteria > Bacillota > Clostridia > Lachnospirales > Lachnospiraceae > UBA3282. The sequence goes on along the minus strand of JAFLTD010000140.1, from coordinate 3,334 downwards.
AGCCGGATGTAATACCAGCCGTCAGCACCTTCGTAAATATACCGGGACTTTAGATTGGCATTGCTATCCTCTCCGAAGTTGAATACCTTTGCGCCCTTATCGGCTATGACGTCTTCTATCGTCAGCGTTTTTCCCCCGGAGTCATACAGTTTGGGAATAAGTACTTCACCTTCATCATCCGCATCAATCCTGATCTTACTCCAGTCGGTAAACAGGTTCCCGGCATCATCGTACAACAACCCGCCGTTCTTGGTAACAGGTATTGGCGTGTCGCCATTATACCTCATCCAAGGCTTGGTACCATCGGATACATAAGGCACTACCGCCTTTTGACTCTCACGGTCAACGTGACCGGTCATCTCATTCCGCGTTGCCGAAGCCTGGATACTGTGGTCACTGCCGTAGATCACGCCATCACGGGGACTCTCATAGAGGTAGTAGGGACTGTCGTAACCTTCCGCCAGCCTAAAGCGGATGTTCGCGCCACCGTTATTCGTATCGCCCGTCTTGTAGTCAATGGCGTTAATGACAACATTTGCTTTCTGCCTATCCTCGCTCCAGCCGGGATACTTACCCTTGCTTTCATCACCCTTATCGTAATATTGAATCGCCTCCACACGGGTGTCGATGCCCTCCGCGGCAGCGCCGATAACGCCGTCCAACTGGTAGATGGAAAACTCCGGTGCACCGGTGTTGTACATGTTCAGGTTCATGCCGGTGATGGAGATATTGGAGCGGGCGTTTTTAACGATGATCCGATAATGGCGCTGGGCGTTGCCGAAGACGAGCAGATATTCTACCCTGATCACCGTACCATCGGGCAGGGTGGTCTCGGTGTACCATGCATCCATGCCGCTCTCCGATCCTACATTCTCTCCACTCCTTTTGTCCCATAAATAGTGTGGGTAAAAGGGAACCGTGACGCCCACGCCGTTGACCTCCAGCGCGTCCATGTAATAGCTGTCCTGCGGAGCGTTAGTCTGGAAAATCCATGTATAGGAATAGGTGCCGTCAGAGTTTCTCGTCATTTGCACCGAATCGCTGTTGCCCCAATCCCAGTTTGAGCTTGCCGGCGCTCCCAGGTTAGGATAGACAGCAGGGCGCTTGGGATAGGGGTCGCGGGTGCGCGTACCCGTGGCATATTCATAGTCCGCATCCCAGTCATAGCCCTCCGCCGCCGCAGTTCCGCGACCTTTCACCCCTACTAATCCTTCCTGAACGGGCCTGACTGCAAACATCGGATCGGGCTTATGTCTAAGCACGGCGATGATGATGCGGTCTTCATCCACCTGGTTGTTGTAGAAGGTGCCGCTTGTCGTCATGGTTCTGGGACCTTTGTCAGTATTTACCAGCACCGAGTAGCTGTTGGCGGGGGTTATTTTATCATACACCGGCTCCTCACCCAGGGCCCAGCCACCGTTGACACCTGTGTACAAACCTTCACTTTCTTTCTCCCTTTCTTCTTTCGTTCCCAGCTGCAATTTCGGCTTGTCCCAGCCACCGTCCGAATTCTTCTTGGCCAAGTAGAAAGAAAGCGTATAGCCATCGGGTGCCTGTGCGGTGAAAGCATATGCGCCCAAGTTGGTTTCGGCAGGCCGGTCCGTGCCGAAGATATCATCTATCCATTGGGTGGTGACATCTTCGCCGCCTAAATCGTCCATCTTCACCTGAAAATCGACGCTGTGTTCTCTGACATTATACTGTGTGATAAACTTCTGTCCCTCGGGCAGAATGGTAACACTGACATCGGTACTCTGCTCTTCGTCGTTAGTGTAATAATAAACATAGCTATTCTGCTCCCACAGCCTGATGACACCCAGAATGGTAACATCGTTGTTTTGGGCGGTGACCCGACGGACATAGTATCCGTCGTATTGCGGGAACAGCGTCTGATCCACATCGCCGGAGACGGTGTGATCATCTTTGTTGCTGCCCGGAACAATGACGCGGACCTGCATATTGTCTTGTATCTCTACACCGTGCCATCCTTCCGGCGGGCGAGTGTAACTTTCATCGCTTGTGTCAGTTTGATATTCCGACGACTTGTTCCTGTTATTGCTTCTGGCATTCATGCCCGACATGCTTTCCGCGTTCAGTCCGCTGAACAGGAACATGGTGCTGGGGATATACAAGTCATTGGCATCCTGCCCTGCCCCCGATTCCTCGGTATCCGGTTCATCCACAGGCAGAGTACCCTCCTGAAACAGATCCATCAGGGCATAGAACTCGTCCACAGACATGTCCGCACTGTAGGGGTCCCAGCCCTCCTCCTTGATCTGCCATAGCAGACGGGTCTTGATTTCCTCCACAGTCTCCTCTTTCGGCTCTGTCTGTCCGACCTCCCGCGCGAAGGCGTGGAAAGAGACTACACCGCCAACCAGGGATACCACCATGCAAAAGCTAAGCAGCAGGGAGAGCCACCGGCAGAGAGATCCCTTTATAATATGTTCTTTTTTCAACAGGCGTTTACCGCCTCGTTCGCTGTTCCACATGGTCGTATCCCCTTTCTGATAATGTATATTCCGACCTTTCAGTTTGCTCTAATATTATGGTAAAAAAAGAGAAATAATATGAAGGGATTATTTGCCATCAAAAAGAGAACCCCCGGTACTGCAATGGCGCAGTTTCGAGGGTTCTTTTCATCATACCTTAACTTTGGTTTATTCATAATTAAAATGTGTTACTTACAGGCAATATAAATATCCATACTCTCCCCGTCGGTTTCAAAGCAGGGGATAACGTCCTTGTCCGTACGTTCCAGACCGTTTACGCGCATATACTCCATAAGCGTTTTATAGGCGTTGGGAATGGTCACGAAGGGGTTTTCAAAGGGCGTTTCAATGTGTATTGCCGCATACTTGTGGTCTGCCTGCTCGTGTATTTCAATGTCAGGAGGGACGACCCCCTCCGGCAGTATCCATGCCGCTTCGTAGCCGTGCATATTAAAAACATTTATCTGCTCCTGTGACACATTTGGAAAATCCCAGCCAATGACACGAGGGTTATCCACGCCGCAGCTGCGGGCAATGGAAAATACTCTGTCGATAGCGTCCCCTTCCGGGACGGAGCTTACAACGGCATGTTTTATATAGCGGAAAGCGGGGACGGTCTCGACACGCAAATTAGTATACACTTCGCCACAAGCGACCATATCGTCGCGGAACAAGCTGTCCAGCGAGCAATTGAAAAGCCTGCAAAGCTCTATTGCTTTATCCATTTCGGGCTGCGCTGTATCCAACTCCCATTTTGATACGGTTTGACGGCTGACATTCATTTTGTCAGCCAAATCCTCCTGCGTCATATTTCCTCTCAGATGTCTTAAAAACTGCAAATT
>JAFLTD010000014.1 GCA_022510625.1 Lachnospiraceae bacterium | reverse complement strand
AGCAGAGGACTGAAAATCCTCGTGTCACTGGTTCGATTCCGGTTCTGGGCATTGTCACAAGTAATAAGGGAAACGTTTATTTTTACAGCGTTTCCTTTTTTTCATGTAAATAGTTTATTTTATTTAATTTTAATAATCTGACATAAAAAAACATGGCAACATGGACTGTTTAGTGCTACAATATAACTAACTATAGCATTATGTTGGATTACACAACAAGAGGACGGAGAAGAGAAGATGGAAGAAAATCAAAACATTGTAATAGAGCAGTCGAATGAGACGTCGAACAGAAGACACATTTTGATCATCGATGATGATGTCAATATGCTCAAGACACTGCGCTATTATTTGCAGGATGCGTATAAAGTGACGGTAATAAATTCCGGAAAGGCGGCAGTCGATTTCTTGCTGAAATATACGCCGGACTTGATCCTTCTGGATTATATGATGCCTATGTACAACGGCGCCGCTGTGCTCAAAATCATCAAGAGCAGGGATGCGACCAAGGATATACCGGTCTATTTTCTGACGGGTCAGACAGATAAGACGACGGTTATGGAATGTCTCTCTTTAAAGCCGGCAGGATATATTGTGAAACCTGTGGCGAAGGATGCACTTCTGGATAAGATGGCAAAGGCGTTTGCAAAGTAAGGGGAATGATACGGAACAGCTATGCCGGTAAGACGTGACCGCATAGCGAGAGGGATTGTTATATGGGGAAAAGTGAAAAAAACAATGTTCCGACTTATTTGTTCGGAGCCTTTTGTTTCTATTCATTATATGTCATCAGTATTATTCTCTATCTCGATTTGGACAAGAGATGGCTTATTGTACCTGTTGTCTGCAGTGTTCTAAATTTAGCGGTGCAGAGAGTATGCAGCGACAGGATAGATGTCAGAGCATATGCGATGACTGTTTTAACTTTTATCAGTATATCTGCGTACAGTATGATGCTGCATGAATTCACGGAGGTCTTTACCGTTTTTTGTGCGGCGGTCTGTCTTATCTCATTTTACCATTTTTTAAAAGCAAATTATCTGATGGTTGTACTTTTCACGCTCTTTATGGTGTATAAACTGGTTCTGCAGGGAGAGTGGCGGTACTCCTTCGTGCGTGACGGTTCCATCGCAGTTACCATTCGCATTTTCAGCGTTTATCTGGTGCAATTTTTAATGATCATGCTGCTCAAGAGACAAGAGAGAACTCAGCAGATAGTGGAACAGAAAGCGCAGGAAGCGGAAGCAGCCGCACAGGCGAAGGAAGATTTTCTTGCCAATATGAGCCATGAGATCAGGACACCCATGAATGCGATTACGGGCATGGTGGAGCTTGCGCTTCGGAACGATGAATTGCCCGCACAGGAGAAAGAGTATCTGTATAGTATCCGTGCGGCGGGCGAAGAGCTGGTGTCCATTATCGATGATATTCTGGATGTCACCAAGATACGCTCCGGTACATTGGAGATCACGGAAGAAGAGTATGAGATTACATCACTTGTACACGATGTGGTCAGTACGATACAGATGATGCTTGAGGAAAAGCAGGTTGCACTGCTGGTGGATGTGAATCCGGATATCCCCTCCCGGCTGCGCGGCGACGATGTCCGTATTAAGCAGATTATGATGAACCTGCTTAGCAACGCGGCGAAGTACACGGAGAGAGGTACGATTCACCTGACGGTAGAGTCTGCTCCCGTCAGCGGGGAAAGCAATATGATCGACTTAAAGGTCAGCGTGACAGACACCGGCATAGGCATTGCGGAGGAACAGTTGAAAGATCTGTTCACGAAATTCAAGCAGGCGGACAGCAGCAGAAATCGTTCCAAGGGTGGCAGCGGACTGGGGCTTGTCATCTCCAAGAGATTAATCGATCTTATGCGGGGTACGATTTTTGCGAAGAGTGTCTTAGGCAAAGGATCGGAATTTACGTTTACGGTCAGGCAGGAAGTTATTGATGCAAGACCTTGCATCGCAACCGATCCGCAGACAGTGCTGAAGCCGTCTTCCGAGCAGGAAGGCCGTGTGACCACAAGAGTGAATCGACGCAAGAAAGAGAGACAGAATACGACCTTTACGGCCCCGGATGCAAAAGTGCTTCTGGTAGACGACAACAAGGTTAATTTAAAGGTAGCGGAAGGATTGCTTCGTCCGTACAGGATGCACCTGGATACGGCGGACAGCGGAAAGCTGGCAATCGACATGGTGCAGAGTCAAAATTATGACTTGATTTTTATGGATCATATGATGCCGGTCATGGACGGTGTGGAGACTACCAGAATCATCCGCGGGATGAATGATGATCGTTTCAAAACAGTGCCGATCGTGGCATTGTCAGCCAACGCTGTAAGGGGAGCAAGAGAATTGTTTCTGGAAGCGGGCATGAATGATTTCGTTCCGAAACCCATTGAGATGCGTGTTATGGACAGGGCACTGCGCAAATGGCTGCCCGATGATAGAATTATATCAAACAGAAACGACGATGAAGCGATTAATGATGAAGCGGTATCCGATACGGTCGGCGCGCTGTCATGGAAGATGGAAGGCATCGATGTGGCGGTGGGCATGAAATATTCCGGTGATGATGAAAACCTTTACAGGGAAGTTCTGTCCGACTATATGGATACCATAGAGGAGAAGGCGAACATCATAGAGAAGGCGGTCGAGGAGGAAGATCTTGAGACTTATACAATTGAGGTACATTCCCTCAAGAGCATTTCCAAATCTATAGGTGCGCTGGAGTTGTCGGATCTCGCCAAGGATTTGGAGGCCAACGGAAAGAACAATGAGTGGGGGCCGATCATTGCGCGGACACCTATATTGCTGTCAATGTACAGAGACCTGTATCGGGTCATTGCACCGTATCACACTTCGGCAGGGCAGGAGACCGTGCCCAAACAGCCTGTCAATAACAATGAGCTGATGGAACTTCTGAATCAGTTACTGGACAGCGTTGATACATACGATTCGATTCGCGCAGAGGAGATTATCGCAGAGCTGTCCAAGTTTGATTTTACCGCAAGGTGGGATGATTATATGAAAGAGACTGCTGATGCGATCAATCGTCTCGACTATGATCTTTGTAAAGAAAAAGCGGGTAAGTGGCGCAGTGAATTGGCGCAGGAGATATAGGTGGCGGCCCTTTAATCCTTCAGTACAAGGGTAGACTATATATAATGGAAGGGAAAAATCATGATTCAGGAAAATATCAGAAAATTAGTGCAATACGGACTGATGACCGGATTGATTTCAGAAGAAGATAAAATCTATACGACCAACAAGCTGCTTGAGTTATTTCAAATGGATGAATTGGATGACAGTGATACTGATGTGACAATGAGCATCGATGATTTGGAAGATGTGCTTTCCGCCATGATGGATTATGCATATGAACAGGGTATTATGACGGAGAACAGCATCGTGTACAGAGATTTGTTCGACACGAAAATTATGAGTATGCTTGTGCCGAGACCAAGTGAAGTGATTGCCGTGTTTGAGGAGAAATATCATCGTGATCCGAAGGAGGCGACGGACTATTTCTACAAGCTCAGTCAAGACACGGATTACATCAGACGGTATCGCATTAAGAAAGATCAGAAGTGGATTGCATCGACCAAGTACGGCGATCTGGATATCACCGTCAATCTGTCCAAGCCCGAGAAAGACCCCAAAGCGATTGCCGCTGCAAAAAATGCGAAACAGAGCGGATACCCGAAATGTCTTCTCTGCATCGAGAACGAAGGATATGCGGGACGCGTCAATCATCCGGCAAGACAGAATCACCGAATCATACCGGTGGTCATCAACGGAAGCAAGTGGGGATTTCAGTATTCCCCCTATGTTTACTATAATGAACACTGTATCGTATTTAATTCGCAGCACATTCCGATGAAGATTGAGCACGATACTTTCTGCAAACTGTTTGATTTCGTCAAACAGTTTCCGCACTACTTTGTCGGTTCCAATGCCGATCTGCCGATTGTGGGCGGTTCCATTTTAAGCCATGACCATTTCCAGGGCGGGCACTATGAATTTGCCATGGCGAGAGCCGGTGTGGAGAGAAGCTTTACCATCAAAGGATTTGAGGATGTAGAAGCGGGTATCGTGAACTGGCCAATGTCTGTGATTCGTATTTCCTCGCAGGATACAGACAGACTGATCGCTCTGGCGGATGTGATTCTGAAAGCGTGGAGGGAATATTCGGACGAATCGGTATTCATCTACGCAGAGACAGACGGAGAACCACATAACACGATCACGCCGATTGCAAGAAAGAGAGGCGATAAATTCGAGCTGGATCTGGTGCTTCGCAATAACATCACTACGAAAGAACATCCCCTCGGCGTGTACCACCCACATGCAAACCTTCACCATATCAAGAAGGAGAACATTGGTCTGATCGAGGTGATGGGCCTGGCAGTTCTGCCCGCCAGATTAAAGGATGAGATGGAGCAGTTGGCGGATGCGATTCTTTCCGGGTCAGATCTTCGTAAAGATGAAGTGCTCGAGAAACATGCCGACTGGGTAGATGAATTTCTGCCCGGGTATCAGGATATTACGAAGAAGAATATCATGGATATTCTGCATAAGGAAATCGGCAACGTCTTCATGCAGGTGCTGGAGGATGCCGGCGTGTACAAGAGGACCGCGGAAGGTCAGGCGGCGTTCGACAGATTTGTGGAAAGTATAAACAACTAAAAATATAGAAGAAATGAAGGCGGGATCGTAAGATTCCGCCTTTTAGACGTGCAGCACTGCAGAGTGTGCACGAAGATCAGATATGGCGGAGAAAGATACTACGTTGATTTATTGGGATGATCCGCCATTCTGCCAGACATGCAATATAGTTTATGTGCTTAAGGATTTTGATCGCTTCCTAAGAGACTGCTGATAAAGTTATAGAAATCTTTCTGCTGCCGCGGAGTCATTTTCTGATATAAGGAGATAAGGTGCTGGTATTTTTTGAGATGGTGCATATTGTCTGCCAGCAGCAGATCTGCACTCAGACGCTGCTCGGACAGATACAGAACATAGTCGGCAGAGACATCGAAGAAATTTGATAATCGGGTTAAGAGCATGGCGTCAAGTGTAGTTGATTCGTTTTCCAGCTTGCTTACCGTAGCTTGGTTTACCCCCAGATAATTTGCGAGGGATTGTTGTGTTAGATTTTTCTCCAATCGGAGTTCCTTGATTCTTGTTCTCATTAGCATATCCTTTTTACCATTTTAGTTCATTCCCCTTACCTTAAATATTCCAATTTGTAATAAGGATATTCTGTGAAGCATATTTGTTGGTATTGTTCCTCAAAAAGTTGTATTAAAAAATAATATTATCTATATATTGTGGTTTAAATAAAATGTGAATACAATATATAGACAATAAAGCACGACGCAAAGGAAAATACAGCATTCGTTAATTATTGCAGATAACAGAGAAATGAAATTAAGCAATGGTGAAATATGGTTGCATGATGAAGTAAAAATATTCATTCAGGAATATAGGAATGTGGTATACTAAATCCAGACCCGGTGAGTAAAGGAACCAAAAGAACGGAGAGAAAATGACGAATTCATATGTTTGTATTGATTTGGAGACTACCGGATTAAATCCCAAGTCCGATAAGATTATAGAGATTGGTGTCATCAAGGTAGCGGATAACAGAGTCATTGAAGAGTGGGAGACGCTCGTCAATCCCGGAAGGATGATAGGAGAGCGTATCGCTGAGTTGACCGGAATACGCGATGAACAGCTGGAATCGGCGCCGGTGATTGAGGAGGTTCTGCCTAAGCTGCTTGAATTCGTAGGCGATTCCGTATTGTTGGGACACAGCGTACTGTTTGATTACTCCTTTGTGAAGAAGGCGGCAGTGAATCAGAGGCTGTCCTTTGAGAAAGAGGGAATCGATACGCTGAAGATTGCCCGCAAATATTTGGCAGATCTGGAAAGCCGCAGCCTGCCCTGTCTGTGTAAATACTACGGAATCAGCCATAATGCCCACCGGGCCCTACATGATGCGAGGGCGACCGTAGAATTGTATAGAAAACTGGCGGAGCAATTTTATGACAGAGAAGAGGCGGAAGGTAAGAAGAGCCTGTTTCGCCCGAAGCGGTTGTGCTATCAGGCCAAGCGCGACACGCCCATCACCATACCGCAGAAAGAGCAGTTATATAAATTGGTAGACAAGCATAAACTGATAATAGACTATGAGATTGACAAACTGACCCGCAGTGAAGCTAGTCGTCGGATTGATCGGCTTCTTGCAGAATACGGACGATAGTCTTCTGCATAGCGGAGTTTAATATCTCGGCAATCGGATAAAGATCACCTATTTTTTCGGGGGTGTTCCGTTCTTTGTATATTTGGCAGAGGAGACGATAGGTGGCGCTCACATCAGTACCCGTGGAGACGGAGAACTCTAACATGCGCATTGCCTCATCGACATATCCACTGTCGTAGAGCGCCTGCGCCCACTGCTGCAGAGTGCGCACAAGCAATGTATAATTCTGGTCATAAGAAGTTAAAAGATCAATGTTGGGCGCACCGTAGCGCAGTTTCAGCTCTGTGTTGCTGATTCCCGTGAAATTGACGATGGGCAGTTCGCTCAATGATAAGATGATCTGTTTGTAGTCTTCAACTTTGGGAACCTCCTCCAGAAGATCCATCGGAAACTCTTCCAGGGGGATTTTGATGTAGTCCAGATCATCTAAGGGTTTACGCCTTGTATTGTTTGCTGCCCGCTCTCTCGCCCAGAAATCTTCCTCTGCGGCACTTTCCTTTTTTTTGCTCTTTATAAGATACAGGAAGGTCACGGCGGAAAAGATCAGAACGCTTGCATTAATGATAAAATTCATATATAATATCCTTTCAGATAGTGGGGAGGATTTGCCTTATGTTTAATCGAAGACAGAAGAAAATTATTTCTTCCATTATTATCATAATAGTTGTGTTGGCAATGGTTGCTCCGCTGGTGCTCTCAGTGGTATAGGCGGAAGAGTTTGCGAGTTCGTTTTTTATTTTATCACATATTTTCCGCAAGGGCAATTTATTGCGGGAGGAAAGGTGGACTTCATGAGAAGATTGTCGATGGCGGTTCCGCTTTGGATAGCAGCATTTGCGGTTATCACGATGCCGGTCAGTGCCAAAGAGAATAAAATTGAATCCGGTATTTATGCAAATGACATGGATCTGTCCGGCATGACAACGCAGGAAGCCAAAGGCAAGATAGAAGCTTATGTGGATTCTTTCGCGGAGGCGGAGATTGTTCTGAATGCGGTAGACGGCGGTACGATCATAACCACGGCTGCCGATTTGGGGCTTAAGTGGGGCAACGAAACGATACTGGATGAAGCCGCGAACTTCGGACGCGACGGCGATATTCTGCAGTGCTATAAAGAGTTAAAAGATTTGGAGTACCAAAATAAAGTTTACACTGTAACTTTTGCTTTTGATAAAGAGAAGATCAGGACATTGATTGAGGAAAACGCTGAGCAGTACAATCAGAAGGCAATCAATGCCACGATGATCAAGACCGAGCAGGGATTTGAGATCATGGAAGGTAAGACCGGTGTCATGGTGGATACGGAAGCTTCCGTGAATACCGTGTATGATTATCTGACCGGTGACTGGGACGGTGAAGGCTGTGCCATTGATCTGGTGATCGTCGTGGATGAACCGGCGGGCAAGGCGGAGGATCTTGCCAAGGTCAAGGATGTACTGGGTACTTTCACGACCAGCTATTCTACTTCTGGAGGTTCCAGAAGCGCCAATGTAGCTAACGGATGCAGTCTCATCAACGGTACAACCCTGTTTCCGGGTGAAGAGTTTTCCGCTTACGAGGCGGTGGCTCCGTTTACCGAGGGCAACGGTTATTATATGGCGGGCTCTTATTTGAACGGGCAGGTGGTTGACAGTCTCGGCGGCGGTATTTGTCAGGTATCTACGACTCTGTACAATGCAGTGCTTTTGTCCGAGTTGGAAGTTACGGAAAGATACAATCACTCTATGATCGTTACTTATGTAGATCCGTCCGCGGATGCTGCAATTGCGGAATCTTCCGGCAAAGATTTTAAGTTTGTAAACAATACGGACTATCCGATTTATATTGAAGGATCGACGTCGTCCGATAAAAAAATTACTTTTACCATCTACGGTGTGGAGACAAGAGATACCGCTAACCGTGAAGTCATCTACGAGAGTGTTGTTCTGGAGAAAACGGTGCCGGAGGAGGAGCTCATCTATACGGATGAATCGCTGCCGGTAGGATACTGTTCCGTACAGTCGGCGCATATCGGATATAAGGCACAGCTGTGGAAGGTAGTTCGCGAGAACGGTGTGGAAGTCAGCCGTGAGCAGATCAACAGCAGTTCTTATATGAAGGCACCCAGAAGCGCAACCGTGGGTGTGGCATCGGCCGATGAAGGAGCGCGCAATGCCATCATGGCGGCGGTGGCGACTAACAGCATTGACGAGGTTAAGGCGGTAGCGGGCGCATATAAAGCTGCGGCAGATGCAGCGGCGGCTCAGGCGGCAGCCGATGCAGCAGCGGCGGAGGCACCGCCGGCAGAGTAAATTGATACAGTCAGGCGCAGAGTCATGAGAAGAGGGAAAATATCGGAGAACGTGTTGAAACGTTCCGTTCTAAAGAAGATTAAAACACATAGGAAAGAAGTGATAAATGGCGCAGCGATAGGGACAGACTGCGCCGTTTTGTCGTTTGGAGAAGGGTATGATGTCGTGCTGTCCACGACTCCCGTGATGGCACCGATGAAGGATATCGATACATACGCGATACACATGGCCTTGAATAATATCGCGGCGGCAGGAGCGGAACCTGTGGGAGTCATGCTTGCGATTCTGCTTCCGGAGCGGTCGGAAGAGAAGGAATTGCAGCAGATGATGGAGCGGGCGCAGGACATATGCCATCGGTGTGATACAGAGATCATCGGCGGACATACGGAGGTGACGCCGGCTGTGGAGGATCCGGTCATGACTGTGACCGGCGTAGGTAAGCGTGACAGCATGCAGCCGAATATGTTTCAGGGGGTTGAGGCGGATCAGGATATTGTGATCAGTAAGTGGATTGGCCTGGAAGGAACGATACGTCTCGCCAGAGAGCGAGGGGATGAGCTGTGCACCAGATATCCGGTGCGAATGGTTGAGGAAGCGGCAGCTTATGACAGGTATCTGTCAATCATACCGGAGGCTGCCACCGCCATGAAGTCCGGCGTTTGCGGGATGCATGATGTTTCCAGAGGAGGAGTCTTCGGAGCCCTGTGGGAACTGGCGCAGAGAGCGGGCGTTGGACTGGAGATTGATTTAAAGAAAATACCTGTGAAGCAGGAGACTATAGAAATCTGTGAATTTTTCGGGTTGAATCCCTATGAGCTGTTGTCGGGCGGATGCCTGATCATGACGGCTAAGGACGGCAGTACACTTGTGGAGGCGTTGGAGCGGGAAGATATTCCCGCGGCGGTTGTGGGGAGAACGACGAAGAGCAATGACCGCGTGATCTATAACGATGATGAGAAGCGCTATCTGGACAGACCCAAGACAGATCAGATCTATTGTGTGTAGCTATTCAGAGCCATGCAAATAGAATAAAAAGTTTGCCTGCAAAGACTTTTTATTAAACGAACTCGTTCGTTTTTTTATATGGCGGAGTAACCACATGAGCAAAGGGAAAGTTGTAACGCAACGATTTTGCGAATGGGGTTCTGAATAGTTACTTATGTAGGGTAATATCAATATCAGAACGGAGGATTAACATGAGAGAGGAATTGTTAGCAATTGTAGAGAGAAACAGTCGTATTGACTTGAAGGAGCTGGCGGTCATCTTGGGCGTGGAGGAGATAGACGTAGCCAATGAGCTGGCGGCGTTGGAAGCCGAGGGAATCATCTGCGGATACCACACGATGATCGACTGGGAGAAGACTTCCATAGAGAAAGTTTCGGCGCTGATCGAAGTGCGTGTGACGCCGCAGAGAGGACAGGGGTTCGATACCATTGCCGAGAGAATCTACAAATATCCGGAGGTCACATCCGTGTATCTGATTTCCGGCGGTTACGATCTGCTTGTCACATTGGAAGGCAAATCGCTTAAGGAAATCTCAGGATTCGTGACCGACAAACTCTCTACACTGGAGTCCGTGTTGAGTACGGCGACCCATTTTATCCTTAAAAAATACAAGGACCACGGGACGATCATGACTAAGAAATACGAAGATACGAGAGAGAAGGTGACACCGTGAGAAATCCGTTAGCAGATAAAGTTGTAGCTTTAAAGCCTTCCGGCATTCGCAAATTCTTCGATATTGTAAATGAGATGGACGATGCGATCTCGCTCGGCGTGGGCGAACCGGATTTTGATACGCCCTGGCATATCAGAGACGAGGGTATTTATTCCCTGGAAAAAGGGCGCACCTTCTACACTTCGAATGCAGGACTCAAGGAACTCAAAGAAGAGATATGCCATTATCTGAAGAGAAAACAGGGAGTTACATATGATCCCACAGATGAAGTGTTGGTTACGGTGGGCGGTTCCGAGGCGATCGACATCGGTCTTCGCGCCGTTCTCAATCCGGGTGAGGAAGTGCTGATTCCGCAGCCCAGTTATGTATCTTATGAGCCATGCGTTATTTTGGCGGGCGGTGTGCCTGTCATTATTGAACTGAAAGGTGAGAATGAGTTTCGTCTGACGGCGCAGGAACTGGAGGATGCCATTACGGATAAGACGAAAGTGCTCGTACTTCCTTTCCCGAACAATCCCACCGGCGCGATCATGGAGCGGGAGGATCTGGAGGCTATTGCGGAAGTAATCAGAAAACATGACATTCTTGTCATGTCAGATGAGATTTATGCGGAGCTGACCTATAAAGAAAAGCACGTGTCTATCGTGGAGATTGAGGGCATGCAGGAGAGAACCATTCTGATCAACGGTTTCTCCAAGGCGTATGCCATGACCGGATGGAGATTGGGATATGCATGCGGTCCGAAAGCGATCATTGAGCAGATGATCAAGATTCACCAGTTTGCAATTATGTGTGCACCCACCACAAGCCAGTACGCGGCGGTGGAAGCGCTTAGAAACGGTGACGGCGATGTGGAGGAAATGCGTACGGCATACAACCAGAGGCGGCGCTATCTGATGAATGCTTTCCGTGAGATGAATCTGGAATGTTTCGAGCCTTTCGGTGCATTCTATGTGTTCCCCTGCATCAAGGAGTTCGGCATGACCAGCGAGGAGTTTGCGGGCAGATTTCTGGAGGAGGAGAAGGTGGCTGTAGTACCCGGCACTGCATTCGGAGACTGCGGTGAAGGGTATCTTAGAATATCCTACGCTTACTCGCTGGATAATCTGAAGGTGGCTATCGGTAAGCTGGCGAATTTCGTGGAGAAGCTCAGGGCAGAAAAAGGGTAGTGCAGTCGCTGCGCCATACCGTGGAAGATATGCGGCATTAGCTGTGCGGAATAGGGGTTATCATGCACATTGTGTTACATCAGCCGGAGATTCCGGCCAATACAGGGAATATCGGCCGTACCTGTGTCGCGACAGGTACGAGCCTTCACCTGATCGAGCCGCTCGGTTTCAGGCTGGATGAGAAATCGATCAAACGGTCCGGCATGGACTACTGGGAACATCTCGATGTCACCAGATATATCAATTATTCGGAATTCAGAGAGAAGCATCCGGGTGCCAAGGTATGGATGGCGACCACGAAGGCAAAGCGTACATATACGGAAGTGTCTTTCGGGCCTGATGACTATATTATGTTCGGAAAGGAAAGCGGAGGAATTCCGGAAGAGATTTTAGTGGAAAACGAAGAGACCTGTATCCGTATCCCGATGATGGATCGGATCAGATCTCTGAATTTGTCTAATGCTGCGGCAATTGTGCTGTATGAGGCGCTCAGACAGAATCACTTCGACGGTATGCAGACCACAGGGGAGCTGCACCGCCTGCAGTGGCATGAGTAGAGTAGATATGTTAGTCATCGTCCTCCACATCGGACCTGGGCAGTGAAAAGATAAATTCTGTTCCTACGCCCTCGGTGCTGATGACGTTGATATTTTCTCCGTGGGAACGAATGATTTCCTTCGTGATGGACAGGCCGAGTCCTGTTCCCTTCTTATCTTTACCGCGCGATAAATCGGATTTGTAGAAGCGATCCCAGATCAGTTTCAAATCGTCCTTCGGGATACCGATGCCGGAATCTTTGACACTGACGAAGACTTTGTTGTGCTTCTCGGTTGTCTCAAGCTTGATGACGGAGTTGTGGTGGCTGAATTTGATTGCGTTGTCCAACAGATTATAGAGCACCTGTTGGATTTTATCTACATCGGCAACGACATACATCTCATCGCCTGTCAGCACCAGCTCAATGGCAATCGTCTTGGCGCGGCAAGTGCCCTCAAAGGAAGCCGCAACGTTGCGGATCGTCTTGTTGATATCGAAATCCGTCTTGTTTAACATCATCCCCGTCGTGTTTAAATTGTTCAAGGTGAGCAGACTGTTGGTCAGTTTGCGCAGCCGCTCCGTCTCATTCAAAAGGATATTGAGGTACTTCTCGTGCATTTCGGGCGGAATCGTGCCGTCGATCATGGCTTCCAGATATCCCTTGATGGAGGTCAGGGGGGAGCGGAAGTCGTGGGAGACATTGGCCACGAATTTCTTCTGGTCGTCCTCCGCGCGGGCAATCTCACTCGCCATGTAGGACAGCGTAGCTGCCAGATAACCCATCTCGTCCTCGCTTTCTACATTAAATTCATAGTGCATATTGCCGCTCGCATACTGCTCTGTAGCCAGCGTGATCCTGCGGAGCGGAATATAGACGATCTCCGTGAAGAAAATCAAGATAATCAGTGACAACAGAAACAGAATGAGCAGTGTGATATAAGAAATGTTAAGCAGAGCGTCCGTCTCTGACCGGATATCCCGCAAGGAACTGTGGATGACAACGTAGCCCTTTACCTTATAATCAGAGGTGATGGGGGCGAACACACTCATCATCTCCTCGTCGAAAGTGTTGAAAAAGTTTCCCACCGTGTAATAAGAACCCTCCGTGATGGTGGGGTCAAAATTCTCGATGACGATTTCGTTCTCCACATCCAAGGGGGAGGAGGAGTCGAGAATCATACGGCCGGAAGGATTGATGATCCACAGCGTTGCGTCGAGATATGTGTCCAGCGCATCAAGCTGTGATTTCACCGCTTCCAGAGATGTCGCGCTGTTGTACAGGTCGCTTGCGTAGGTGTTTGCGATCAGCACAGCTTCACGGTAGAGCGAATCTGCCTTGCCTTTTTTCAAGTGATCACCGGTCATATTGGACACAAAGGTAGCCACAACCAGAAAGCCGAACATACCGAAAATAAAATAGGCGAGTATTAATTTGAGATAAAGAGTTTTTCTCATGTCACAATTTCCTATTATTTATATATCGAGTTTGCGAAGTAAATCTCGCAATTGAGCGAAGCTCAATTTGCTACCTGGATTCAAATTTATAGCCGATTCCCCAGATCGTTGCAATGCGCCATTTCTCATGGTCGTTGATCTTCTCCCGAAGACGCTTGATATGTACGTCCACGGTACGCGTATCGCCGATATATTCATAGCCCCAGATTTGATCCAGAAGCTGTTCTCTCGTGAAGACATGATTCGGCGAGGAGGCGAGGAAGTACAAAAGCTCCAGCTCCTTGGGAGGCATTTCAATCGTCTTTCCCATATAGATCACGGAGTAGTTGGTCTGGTTGATGATCAGATCGGGATACTCCACACTCTTGACGTCGGAAGCTTTGGGTTCGGCGGCAGCAGGTTTGTAGCGGCGCAGTACTGCCTTGACTCTGGCAACCAGCTCCTTGGAATCAAAAGGCTTCTCCATATAGTCATCGGCGCCCAGCTCCAGACCGAGTACCTTGTCGAAGACCTCACCTTTGGCGGAGAGCATGATGATCGGCAGAGTAGATTTCGAACGAATCTCCCTGCAGACCTGATATCCGTCGATACCCGGAAGCATCAGATCCAGAAGCATCAGGTTCGGTTCGAAACTGTCCACCGCAGTGAGAGCCGACTCTCCGTCATTGACGATCATTGTCTCGAAACATTCTTTCGTCAAATAGAGAGAAATCAACTCCGCGATATTGTTGTCATCATCTACGATCAAAATTTTTTGTTTATTTACCATAGTGTGTACCTCGTTTCTATATACTGAGACTATATCTTAATAAAACCATGCTCAATAAATTGGCCGGTGTTTAGTGTGCTAGTCTTTAAATTCCGCAATTGTCACGCCTGCGTCCCCTTCGCCGAACTCTCCGAGGCGATAACTTTTAACAATCTTATTTTTGCGAAGATAGTTTTGTACCGCGCTGCGCAGGGCACCCGTGCCTTTGCCGTGGACGATGCGGACACTCGGCAGGTGAGCCAGATAAGCGTCGTCCAAATATTTATCCAGTTCCGAAAGCGCCTCGTCCACCGTCCTGCCCAGTAGGTTGATTTCGGTGGAGACCGAGTAGGACTTGGACATCTTGAGCTTGCCGGAAGATGTACGCTGCATCTTGCCGGTGTTGATCGTCTCCTCCTCCGCCAGCACCAGATCATCCAGTGACACCTGTGAGCGGATGATACCGCACTGTACGAAAAGCTTGCCGTTTTTGTCCGGCAGAGAGCTGACGGTGCCTTTCAGTCCCATGGAAATAATCTTGACACTATCACCCAGGTGAATCTGGTTGGGTTTCAGTATCTTGTGGGTGGGTTTGTCGCTCTTTAATGCCAGCTTGTCGTTCTTCTCGGATATCTTGTCACGCACCTTCTGGCGGGATTTCTCCAAATCCTTGATGGAAGTGTCCGCTCCGGCTTTCTGGAATGTGCGAATCGTCTCGTCGGCAATCTCCTTGGCATTCTGCAAAATCTCCCGTGCTTCCTCGTTGGCTTCCCGTAAGATTCGCGCCCTGGTTTGATCGATCTTCTCCTGCTTGGATTCTAACCGCTGTTTTAACGACTTGATCTCTTCCTTGTAGGACTCGATCTCTGCCCGCTCTTTTTCAATCGTCAGGCGGCTGTGTTCCAAGTCGGATAACAGATCCTCGAAACTCTCCTGATCTTCTGTGATGTGCCGCTTAGCATCCTCTATGATGTAATCCGGCAATCCCAGCTTGGATGAGATTGCAAAGGCATTACTCTTGCCGGGAATGCCGATCAGTAAGCGGTAAGTGGGACGCAATGTCTCCACGCTGAACTCGCAGCTTGCATTCTCGACGAAATCCGTGGACAGGGCGTAGACTTTGAGTTCGCTGTAGTGCGTGGTTGCCATCGTCCGGATACCGCGGCTGTGCAGGTAATCCAGCACCGAAATGGCGAGAGCCGCACCCTCCGTAGGATCGGTGCCGGCGCCCAGCTCGTCGAACAGACAGAGCGAGTCGGCATCCGCCGTCTGCAAGATGGATACGATATTGGTCATATGGGAGGAGAAAGTGCTGAGGCTCTGCTCAATGCTCTGTTCATCCCCGATATCCGCGTACACTTCCCGGAAAATGGACAGCTCGGAGCGATCCAGTGTGGGAATATGAAGCCCTGCCTGCCCCATCAATGTCAAAAGGCCGACCGTCTTTAGCGAGACTGTCTTGCCGCCGGTGTTGGGACCCGTGATGATCAGCAGATCAAAATTCTCTCCCAGCTGAATGTCGATGGGAACGACCTTCTTTTTATCCAGAAGAGGGTGGCGTCCCTGGCGGATCCGAATCCGATGTTCCGTGTTGAAGACGGGCATGGTAGCATTTTGATCCATGGCGAGAGACGCTTTGGCGAAAATAAAGTCGAGTGCTGTCATCGCCTTCTGGTTCTTAGTCAACACCTCCGTGTAAGCGCCCGCCTGTGCACTCAGGTCGGCAAGGATGGCAGCAATTTCCTCTTGCTCTTTGATCTCCAACTCTTTCAACTCGTTATTCAAATTCACAACGGCCGCCGGCTCTATGAAGAAAGTGGAACCCGTGGAGGACTGGTCGTGCACCATGCCCGGTACCTGTCCCTTATGCTCGGCTTTCACCGGGATGCAGTAGCGGTTGTTGCGCATCGTCACAACAGCATCCTGCAGATAGGTGCGGTAAGAACCGTTGATCATGGATGTCAACTGCGTGTGAATCCTGTCGTTTGTGATTGTCATGCTGCGCCTGATATGCTTGAGTGTGGGGCTGGCATCGTCGGCAATCTCCTCCTCCGACAAGATACATCTGCGAATCTCATTTGACAAGGGTGTGAGCGGTTCCAGCACATCAAAGTAGGCATCCAAAGAGTCGGAAGGAGTATCCTCCCGCTCTTTTCTGCCGTAGGACTTGATGCGATTGACATTCTCCAGAAAAGCCGCTATGCGCAGCAGCTCCGAAACGGAGAGCACGCTGCCCACCTCAAGAGATTTGACGCACATGCCGAGATCTTTGTTGCCGCCGAAGGACGTGGAGCCTTTGCGGAACAGATGACTAAGCGCATCCGCCGTCTCCGTCTGCGCCTTAATGATCTCGTCACGGTCCGTCATGGGCACCAGGGCGGAAGTCAGTTTCTTACCCTGCTCGGAGGTAGCTTTGTCCGTCAGCATATCAATGATTTTGTTGTATTCCAAAACGCGTAATACTTTGCTGTTCATGGGTTTTCCTTTTTCTGACAATATCTATATGATAGGTGATTATTTTAAACTTATAATATATACATAAGTTTATCATAAAATTAGGGAAATTACTATGATTACCAGTTATTATTACGGCATTATGTAAAGGAGAGTATATTTCTAGGTCGCCGCGCTTTCGCTCCGTAAAAAGCGCAACAGACACTAAGCTCGTGAGAAACCTCGCTAAGTGCTGGCGCTCTTTAAGGGGCTCTCGTAGAAATATACTCTCCTTTACAAGAAATAAGAAAACAGATATACTTTATTAAAGCAAGTAAGCTTATCTGAAAGATGTTGCTGAGAAGTAAATTTATCGGTCAATTTACCAATCGGTGATAAATTTGGAAAGTGAGTTTTAAATGGAAGATCGTGAAAAGGATAAAGAACAAAAAAATATAGAGCAGAACGAAGTTAAGGAACAGGCAGAATACACGCCGCCCGTGCAGCCGGACTTTCTGCGTGAGACGATCAAGCAAAAACCTGTCAACAAGAAAAAGCTGCTGCGCAGGACACTGACAACGGTAGCCATGGCTGTCGTTTTCGGTCTGGTGGCATGCTTTACCTTCTTAGTACTGGAACCGGTGATCAGCAACCGCCTTTACCCGGAGGAGGAAGCGGACGAGGTGCGGTTTCCGGAAGAGACCGAGACGGAGGAAATGAAACCGGAGGACATGATCGTCGAGGAAAACACGGAGGAGCCGGTAGAAATCGTACAGGCGGAGCTGAATGATGAGCAGATTGCGGAAGTTTTGTCCCAGGTACAGTTCAGTTTGGATGATTATCGGTTACTTTACGAGCAGATGTCAGATTTGGCGGAGACGGCGGGACGTGCCGTGGTCACCGTCACAAGTGTTGTGTCGGATGTGGACTGGTTCAATGATATCTATGAAAATGAAGCTTCGGCATCAGGCATCATTGTGGCAGACAACGGTAAGGCTATCCTGATTCTGGTCAGCGCGGGAACCTTAAACGGTGCGGAGAGTATCACTGTGACCTTCTGCGATCAGTCGAGAGCGAGCGCGGAGCTTGTGCAGAAAGATCCCGCGACGGAATTGGCAATCCTCTCCGTACCGCTTGTGGATATCAGTGAGGAGACCATGGATGTGATAGACATTGCGACCTTGGGGAGTTCAAGCAGCATCAATCTTCTGGGGTCCCCTGTGATGGCGCTGGGCAGTCCGATGGGGACAAGCGGGTCGGTGTGTTACGGCATCGTGACCTCTACGGGCACGGTGGTCGATGAGGCTGACTCCGCATACAAGATTATTACAACGGACATATACGGCAGCCGTAATGCCACAGGAGTTCTCATCAATATGAAAGGGATGGTCATAGGGATTATCGACCATGTCAGCACCGGCAATGACATGAGCAATCTGTTGACCGCATACGGGATAACGGAACTGAAAAAGACCATCGAAAAAATGTCAAACGACAAGGAGAGGGCTTATCTCGGCATCCACGGTGCGGATGTACCCAGGGAGGCGATTGAGGAGCTCAACATTCCCGAGGGTGCATATGTCAGGGCGATTGATATGGATTCTCCCGCGATGGAGGCGGGCATTCAGAACGGCGATGTGGTCGTGCAGATCAACGAGACGCCGATCACGACTTATAGCGGCTTACTGGAGGTACTGTACGATTCCGATCCGGAGGATACTTTAACCTTTATGCTCATGCGGCAGGGACGTGAGATGAGCACCACGGTGACGCTGGGGACGAGATAGATCGGTAAGGGGGAAAATCATGAAATACATCAAAGACTATAAAGAAGGCGACAGAGTATTCGACATCTATCTGTGCAAGCATAAACAGTCGGCGGTCACGAAGAACGGAAAGCCTTATGACAATGTGATTCTTCAGGACAAGACCGGCACCGTGGACGCTAAGATCTGGGATCCCAACAGCGCGGGCATCGAAGATTTTGACGCGCTGGATTATATAGAGGTGTACGGCGATGTGACCAGTTTTCAGGGAGCGAATCAGATCAATGTGAAGCGTATCCGAAAGTGCCGGGAGGGGGAGTACAACGCAGCGGATTATCTTCCCGTCAGCAAGTTTCCGATTGATGATATGATGCAGGAACTGTTAGGCTTTATTGACAGTATTCAGAATCCGCATCTGAAGAAGCTGCTGCAGGCTTTCTTTGTGGAAGATGAAGAGTTTGTCAAAGTCTTCCGCCAGTCCTCGGCGGCAAAGACGGTGCATCATGGTTTCGTCGGCGGTCTGCTGCAGCATACTCTGGCAGTGACGAAACTGTGCGATTATTTCTGTACACAGTACCCTATTTTGAACAGAGACTTACTGCTGACGGCGGCAATCTGCCACGATATCGGCAAGACAAAAGAGCTTTCCCTTTTTCCGCAGAACGATTATACGGACGACGGACAGTTCCTAGGACATATCGTGATTGGCAGTGAGATGGTGGGTGAGAAAATCAAGATGATAGACGGATTCCCGCAGCTGCTTGCCAATGAATTGAAACATTGCATCCTGTCGCATCACGGAGAGTATGAGTTCGGCTCACCGAAGAAGCCTGCCATCGTGGAGGCGGTAGCGCTGACCTTTGCGGACAATACCGACGCGAAGATGGAGACCTTTACGGAGCTTCTCGAAAATACCACCGAGACGGGATGGCTGGGATACAACAGATTGTTTGAGTCCAATGTGAGAGGGACGAAGACGGAGTAAGGATATAGAATTGCGTAATCGGATGTCGTGAAATGCGGATCGGTTATCTGTGGAGTCTGTTGTATTCGTGCTTAAGAACGAGGATAATATGGGAAACGGAACATATAAAAAAAACGATATAGTCACGGTCACGATAGAAGATGTCGGAAATGACGGCGAGGGGATCGGCAAGGTCGATGGCTATACCCTTTTCGTAAAAGATGCGGTCATCGGGGATACCGTGAAGGCGCGCATTACAAAGTGCAAGAAAAATTACGGCTATGCAAGAGTAGAGAAGGTGGTGACACCTTCTTCTTTTCGTGTGGAACCTAAGTGCAGATTTCACAGACAGTGCGGCGGCTGCCAGATCCAGGCGATGAGCTATGAGAGGCAGCTTGCTTTTAAGCAGGAAAAAGTCAGGAACAATTTGATTCGTATCGGTGGCTTTGCGGTAGATGTGATTGATAGTATTATGGAGCCGATCGTGGGGATGGAGGAGCCTTGGAATTATCGGAACAAGGCGCAGTATCCCGTGGGATATGACAAGAACGGAGATCTTGTCGTCGGTTTCTATGCGGGCAGGACACATGATATTATTGCGAATACGGATTGCGCTCTGGGGGCAAAAGAGAATCGTATCATTCTGGAAGCGGTGCTTGACTATATGAGAGAGAATAACGTGACGGCATATTGCGAGAATGACGGCACGGGATTAGTGCGGCATGTACTGATTCGGACAGGATTTGCGTCAGGGCAGATCATGGTATGTCTTGTGATCAACGGTAAAAAGCTGCCGGCGGAAAACAAGCTTGTGGAAGAGCTGATTGGATTGGAGCTGGGAGAGGTTGAGTTCATGGGCAGTGATACAAAAGATGATTGTGTGCGGAGAAACGCAGTGCAAAAGAGAATTGTCAGTATTGCAGTGAGTGTGAACGAGGAGCGCACGAATGTGATTATGGGAAAAGAGATTCGCACACTGTGGGGTAGTGAGCGGATCGAGGACAGCATTCGGGTCTTAAGAGTAGAGGCGGATACGGGCGTCAAGGTTGCTGCTTCAGGAAATGGATTTGTGGAAACGGGGGAGGAAGTAACTTACTGCATATCGCCGCTTTCCTTCTATCAGGTCAATCCGAGGCAGACGGAGAAATTGTATGGTCTCGCGCTGGACTATGCCGGACTGACGGGCAGTGAGACGGTGTGGGATCTGTATTGCGGTATCGGGACGATATCACTTTTCATGGCGAAGAGGGCGAAACAGGTCTACGGCGTGGAAGTGATATCGCAGGCCATTGAAGATGCAAAAGAGAATGCGCGTATTAATGGGATAGACAATGTCCAATTCTATGTGGGAAAAGCGGAGGAAGTGCTGCCGGCGTTTTATGAGAAAGATGCGGCAGGGGAATCGGTGGATGAACAAATGCGACATCCGGATGTGATCGTAGTCGATCCGCCCAGAAAAGGTTGTGACGAGAAGTGTCTGGAAACGATGCTCGCCATGAAGCCGGAAAGGATTGTGTATGTAAGCTGTGATTCGGCGACGCTTGCCAGAGATTTGAAGATTCTGGCGGAAGGTGGATATGAGCTGAAAAAAGTCAGGGCTGTGGATCAGTTCGGGCATAGTGTGCATGTGGAGTGCGTGGTGATGATGCAGTATAAATACTAACAAAGTTAGTAGGAAAAAGAGATGAAGTTGTAGGGTTAGGATATAAGATGTTGTGATTTAAGGGCAAAAATTGGATTGAAAATGATTAGTTTTTGGTTGATTATTATGGATAATTCGGAAGATTAAGTGATTAGAAAATTACATAAATAGTTAATGATGTTAATTTAAAAAAATATATTTTACTTAAAACTATTTTTGAAATTAGATCGATATGTTAATATAATTACTGTAAACTTTTTTAATACTTTTTGTATTTGTAGATATTGTCAAAGTAAGCAATAAGAATCGTCAACAGGTATATTTAGAGTATGTATAATGAAGAGAGGTTCATAATGAAGAAGCTGATTTATATATGGGTTAATAATTACAAAAATACTATTATTCAGCAAGGATATCAACTTTCACCAGAAATATTGGTTAGGACTGAGGCTTTATCTGTAAAAGAAACAGGGAATATAGAGTTATTTGTTCATATGACAGATAATAGGAGTAATGTAGCTAAAAATTTCTATGGTCAGAACATTTCTTCTGTAATGGCTTTTGTCGGCAAAAATGGAAGCGGCAAAACAATGGTATCAAGAATGTTATTAGAATATTTACCAGATGGTCTTATGAGCAACGATAGTATAAACAATCCAGAATTTTTGCAATCATTAGGCCTCGTGTCAGAGTGGGATAATAGAGTTTTATATGTCCTTTACGATGACGAAAAAGATGTTGTTTCTGTCTGCCCTAATCATGTAATGGTAAATATTCAAAAAGAATGGGGCATAGGTGGAATTGAGTTTGAAAAAATTAGTCAGGACAAAATTTATCATGAATTAAGTTCTGCTGTCAAGACAGGAATATATCTTACGAATGTTTTTAATCCGGCCGAGTTGCTGGAATCATATCATAAATTGGATTTGGGTGATGGTGTAGTAAAATTTCAACAGACATATTCCCCTGCACTTTTGTTAAAGCACGAATCTGAGGAACAGACAAAAAGTTTATATGGGTATCATTCTGTTGATAATAAGTTTATAAAGGTGATACAAAGATATGCGCAAAGTCAGATGAGTTCTTTATCTTTTGCATTTATAAATAAACAGGCAGAGCTCTTTTTAAAAAGCTTTTATCATATTCCCGAAAAATTGAAAGATGAATTGCATGTTTACCAGGAATTTGGTTTAGAGGTAATAGAATTTGGCACGCAGGACGAAGTTATTCCCTATGTATATTCCGATGGCAGTTTTAATGAATTATACCAGAGACAAGATTTACATGATCAGATTTTAATTTATTTGAAAAAAATTTATATTTCTAAAAAAGATGAAATGGAAAAAAATGTGTTGGTTCTGCTGTATTTTAATATGCTTTTAGAAGTATATGGAGTGTTTTATTGCGAAGACAGTAATATTAAGCAAGAGATAGAGAAATTACTTAATGGTAGAATTACGGATATAGATGTTGAAATTTTAAATTCTATCAAGGAGTATTTATCAAAAAACGAATTGCAAAGTAGTGACTGGGCAAATCAGATATTAGAGTTTATTGATTTTCTGCTGGATTCAATGGCATCCACTGGGGCGAAGAACTGGATGGGCAAAACTGGTAATCGTTCGTTTGATGAAAAAGAGTTTCTAGAATGGTATTATAATGAAATAACAAAAGAAACATCTTTTGTTAAGCGTAATTTGATTTTTAGATGGAAACCGACCTCATCTGGGGAAGTGGCTATAGCAAATTTATTTGCTTATCTGGACGATGCTATTCAAAATTTAAAAATTAAGGAAAGTAACCAAAATGTTTTGCTCATTCTGGATGAACTTGATTGCTATCTGCATCCCAAATGGCAGCAATATATTGTCAATATAATTTTTGACAGACTGCAGGAATATACAAAATGCATGTTTCAAGTTGTAATTACGTCGCATTCTCCAATTATTTTATCCGATATCTGCAATGGTAATATTTTGAAACTTGATAAGCTTGAGGCGAAATTAGAAACAAAGAAAACTTTTGGCGCAGATATCAGCCATTTGTATTATGACTCTTTTTTTATGGATGAGGGTGATATAGGTGATTTTGCAAAACAAAAGATCCGATACGCAATCGAAGAGTTAAAAAAAGAACGTCTGACTGAGGAAGAAAAAATATTATTTATCATTGAAAATATAGGGCAAGATATTGTGAGGGAGAAACTGCGTGGGAAATACCAGGTATTTCAGCATCAAAAACAGTTAAGAACTCAGGAAGCTAATAGCATGGAAATGGCTGAAAGAATTTATGCATTAGATGTAGAAAGAAGAAAAAAAGTTCTAAACTATATAAGTGAAATGGAAAATTTATAACGGCGGAAGAGAAAGATGATAAAGATAGACATTGAACAAAGCACTTTAGAGGAATTGATAAATTATCATACTAATTATATAAAAGAAACAGTTTCGAAAAATTGGAATCAGATTGTGGGGAAAACTGTAGATAAAGTAAAAGTAACTAAAAGTGATCTTGTTGATATAAATGTTGCCTTGAACCGTGAATTAGCAAAGAAAAGTAGGATTAAATCTGGGAACTTATTACTACAAAATATTGTCGAGATATGTATAACGCAAAATCTGAAAAAATATGCAATACCTTCTGAAGTATTATTTCCTCAGTCTACAGAAAAATATGTTAATATATTATTAGAAATAATAGGATACAGGAAGTTTAATAAGGGAGACGTTACAGGAGAATATAATAATGGTATTGTATGGAACAGGCATAATTTTGTACAAAAATTAAATGTAAGGGTTTGCCCTTACTGCAATCGCCAGTATATCACCTCTTTTTACAAGAATGATCGCAAGGTAACAACCGCGGATGTGGACCATTATTATCCTAAGACGCAATATCCATTACTTTCTATGAATTTTTTTAATCTGATCCCTTGTTGTTCTGTTTGTAATTCCGGATTAAAAGGAAGAAAAAAAATGGGAATAGAAGATATAACATTAAATCCTTTTTTTGATGATTCTGATAGTCTTCTTTTTCAGGTCAATGACGATGAATTAGAAGAAATGTACAATTTCCGTAACTCGGATACTAAAATATCTATAGATATAAATACGATGAAAAATAATGAAAATCAAAAAAGGGCGGAAAATTCTGCGAAAATTTTTTATCTTTCAGAGATATATCATGCCCATATTAAAGAAGTGGAGACTATCAGAGAGAATATGAATCATTTTTCAAAAGAATATTTTGAAAAAGTATTGCAGAAAAATTATAATGGATTATTTGATGATTATGATGAATTCAGAAAGGTTATATTTAACTTTAACTATCTTAATGATGGTGATGAACCATTGGTCAAATTAAAAAAAGACATATATCATCAGCTTAACTTTGATGCACTAAAAGATGAATAAAGGGCTATTTTTTGATTGGAGTGTGTATTTCAAATCTGGAGGGGTTGCAAAGCATTTTGCCGTCTATCGAAGAAATAAAAAAAGCTTGCATTAGAGGTGTTTTATGAAGGAAAGACTGCTAGATTAATTAACTAGAAGTCACGCGAAAAAAGTTAAACACGTGTAATATAGATAAATACCAACATTAGAATAAAGAAACATTCAGAGGTTAATAATGTTTACAGCGATCAAATTTAAAGGTTATAAATTATTTTCAGATGAAAGCTTGATGGAATTAGATAAAATATCTAATGTAAATGTTATTATTGGAAAAAATAATAGTGGAAAATCAAGTTTGCTGGATATTATCGAGATGGTATATGATATAAATAGATTTCAATCATCAAGTAAACTAGTAAGCACTTTAGTCGTTAGGTTGCCAATTACAAGAAATATGGTAACTGATATGTTCTCAGGTTATTTAAACCTTGATGGTTGGACTGCAGGAAATTATTGGAACAAAGTTAATGGAAAAACTATTGACGTAGAACTGGGGGAAATAGGGAAAACAATTTGGCAAAATAGAAATAAAGTAATTGAAGATAAAGATATTCCTCTGCTCGATACTGGTGAATTTCGAAGAGGGTTGGATATTCTTTTATCCGAACGAATGAAATATTTATTTAGACGTTTATCCGCGGAAAGAAATATATTGCCGGAGGTAGAAATAGGAGCAGAGCAACTTTCTAGTGCAGGTGAGGGTGTAGAAGTGTGGAGAGAGCCTTATAAGTCGAATTCACGTGTACATATTTTACCGGAAGAAGAACGATATATGGTTGTAGTAGAATGCAGAAAAGATTATTGCCTGTTGATAACGGCATTTTACTTTGAACATGATCATTCATTGAATAAAAAATTAAAGAAATATGATGAATATAAAAACGAGTTGTATAAAGCAAAAAGCGCCTCATCAAAATGAAACGCCTTCAGGAACTCCTTCTACAACTGGTAGATGAGCTACTTTTATTATAGCAAAGAACTTTTCTTTGTCAATGGAATCCGAAAGTTTATTTTATACTAATCTTTTGATTCTTTGCTTTATTTATTCTATGTATATTATCGGCATAAGTGAAATGATTTATAATTATTTTTTGAAAAGTTTGATAGTACAAGATGATAAAAATTATTATTGACTACATAATCCTACCAATATATAATACGAGTTATATAACAACAATAACATTATTACAGAGGAACCCCTATGCCCCCAAAAGTAAAAATAACGGAGCAGATGATACTCGATGCATCGTTTGAGATTATCCGAAACGGTGGTCATGAGAATCTGAATGCCAGAACGATTGCCGAATACCTTCACTGCTCAACTCAACCGGTTTTGTATAATTTTGAAACCGTAGATGAGATCCGCGAGGCTGTTTACAGAAAAGCGGATGAATATCATACGGCATACATCATGCCGAAGGAAGGCGATGAAAATCCCATGCTTGCTATGGGACTGAATTATGTGCGCTTCGGACATGAAGAAAAGAATCTTTTTCGATTTCTGTTCCAGACGAATAAGTTTGGCGGCATGGATATCGCAGCACTCATGGACAATCCGGACCTCTCAGGTGTCTTGGATGTGATGGCACAAGGTCTTGGATGTGATGCGGGCGAAGCAAAAGAGATGTTCCTTACTTTTTTCGCAATCGCTCATGGTCTCGCCAGCTTGTTAGCCAATAATGCTATGGAATATGATGAGGAACAAAATGCCAAGATGCTAAGTAATGTATTCTTTGGTGTGATCGCATACCGGAAAGGATTATAAACATGAACAAAAAGAAATTATCTTTCACAGCAATGTTGCTTATGGTTGTGTTCTCATTCTCAGGATTTTTGGTATTGTTTGGTGACAACAATGTGAACCTGGCCAGTATTACATTGCTCGTCGGTATTGTTTTCTACTTTGTCACAAGAGAACCGGAAGAAAAAGAGGCCATGAGTCTGAAGGCAGTTCCTAAGGCGTTGAAAGATTGGAAGACTGATCTGTTAATTCTTATACCGGCTGTTATGGATATAATTTGTTATGCCTTTGCAAAAATGTTTCTTCCTGAATTCTTGGAGCATCTGTCGGGACGTACGGATTTTCTCTCATCCGGTCAAATCGTAATTTTAATTGCGGAACTGGTTATTGCGGCGTTAGGTGAAGAGATAGCTTGGAGGGGATTTTTTCTGAACAGATTATCGGGATATTTACCGTTTCCTCCGGCTCTATTGATAACAGCAACGCTGTTTTCTCTTTGTCATTTTTCCACCGGAGGCTTTATTGTGGTACTGTACGATCTTTTGTTTATTATTGTCAATGCCGTATTTTACGGACTTATTTATAAGAGATCAAACAGCATTTGCGTAAGTACACTTTCGCATTTTATTGCTAATTTGGTTGGTATATTCGGATTATTCATGTTGAAATGACACACGTAGATATTTTCTCTTGACTCTTAACCTAACATCAGGTTTATTATGACCCCATAAGGTACCTTGATCATAAGAATGTGAGGCAAGAGCATGAAAATAGGAGAATTCGCAAAACGATGCAATACCCAGATTTCAGTGGTGCGGCATTATGACAAACTAAAATTGCTAAGTCCGGTTCATATCGATTATTTTACCGGGTATCGGTATTATAGTGAATCGCAGATAGCCGTTTTTTCCCGCATCAGGGATTTAAAAGAAGCCGGCTTTACGCTCAGTGAGATAAAAACGATAGTGTATTCCCATGACAGCGAAAATGTTCGGCTGATTATTGACCGTAAGCAAGCACAACTCCTGAAAACGCTTCAACGCCTCGAAGCTTTGAGACAAAATTTATCAGGAGGTATTGTTATGGAACAAAGTTATGAACCGTTTATAGAAGACCTTGATCAGCCGTTTGTAAATGATGAACAGGTCATTGGCAGATGGAGTGTATTGCCGGATGATTCCGGGATCAATCCATCTGATATTCAGATAGGCAACAGAACACATGAACTATACTTTTTGCCAGACGGAGAAAGCTATTGGTGTTATGGATGGACAAAGGGCAAATTATTTTACCTGGACGGAGTCAATTCATTCGCTAATGATTATCAACTGGAACAGCGTGACGACGGGCTGTATATGACGGTGTTCTTCAAATCCTTTGACTATCCCGAAACGGGTGAGATTACAGAGATTATGTTGAAAAAGCTGGACAGCGGGCGCTATAGCGCAGCCGATATAGCGCGGAAAGACGATATAGACAAACCTTTCATTGCGGATCGACGTGTTCTCGGCAGATGGATTTCAGTTGATTATCTCCGTGACAAATCGGAGAAAAAGGACTATCGTCCTGATCACAAATATAGTACCTTCAAGTTATTTTTCAAAGAAGTAGAATTCTTTGAAAACGGTCTTTGCAAATCTATTTACGACGATGAGGTGATCAGCGGAGAAAAGGTGCAGACATGGACAAAAGGATTTGTACTCCGTAAATGGAACAGCACTGCCTGTGCATATGAGATTCAAAAACACGGAGATACGGAATACTTGATCATGGAATGGAAAAGCGGCGACTACCGCTGGGGGAACATGGAAACGGATTATTACGTTTTTGTGCGAGCGTAACGGTGGGAAAAGTCGGAGTATATTCAAACAAGATAAACAGGGCTAAATTGAGTTGAAAAACAACCGGTTTTGCCCTGTTTTATTGGCGCTTTTTAAGATCACTGCGCTGGGGGTAGCAGATTTCCAATAAGAATGATAAAATTATTAAAAAATGATTTGAAAGCGCTGACCTTTTCTCCAACTCATGTGGAAGCGCTTCAGGAGTATATGATTGCAGTAGGCAAAAACACACGTTGCATCATAGAAAATCTGACACTTATTAGAATAAAGACTATTAAGGTATATTCGTTATGAAAAAACTTCTTCTGGTTGACGGCAGCAATCTTCTGTTTCAAATGTTTTTTGGCATGCCCGCAAGAATAGTAAACGAACAAGGTAAAGCGATTCAAGGAACACTTGGATTTGTGGGTGCATTATTGAAAATCATTCGCATGACAAACCCTACCCATATTGCCGTATTGTTTGACGGCGAACACGAGAATAGTCGTTCTGCCCTTGACCCTGAATATAAGGCAAACAGAATTGATTATAGTGAAGTTTCGGCAGAGGAAAATCCTTTTTCACAGTTACCCGATGTATATGCCGCGCTAGACTATCTGCATATCAAACATGCGGAGACTACCACTTGTGAAACAGACGATTGGATTGCTGCCTATACATTGACTTACGGATATGAAAATGAGATTATTATTTCGTCTTTTGACAGCGATTTCTTTCAACTCATAACCGATAAGGTGTCGGTGCTGCGATATCGCGGAGACAAGACGGTCATTTGTACACCCGATTACATAAGCGATAAACTTGGTATTAAACCTGTACAATACGCAGATTTCAAGTCGCTGACCGGTGACGCTTCGGACAATATTAAAGGAGCGGATAAAGTCGGCCCGAAAACGGCGGCATCACTGCTCAATGAGTTTGGGGATCTGAAAGGTATTCTTGAAAACATAGAAAATATTAAAAAAGCATCTATCAAAGAATCCATAAATAGGAATGCTGAGAGACTAAGAACAAACTATAGAATGATAAAACTTGACAATACAGTGTCCCTGCCTTTTACTTTTAGTGAGCTCGCATATGAATACAGCGGAATAACTACGAACGAAGTGTTGAAAGGTATAGGTTTAAAATAAAGAAAGGAGACTGTCATGGAGAGCACACTTGAATTTTTTACAAGCAGAAGAAGCACCAGAAAGTATAAAACAGAAGCAGTGCCGGAAGAAAAGTTGCATCAGATCGTAGAAGCCGGACGTTTTGCACCTAGCGGAGGGAACTGTCAATCCACGCATTTTATCGTGATCAAAAATAAAGAGATTTTGACAGAACTTGCAGAGTTGGTACAGCAGGAGTTTGCCAAGATGGAGATTACACCCGGGCTGTATAAATCCATTGTGAACTCTATCAATTTATCCAAAAGCGGAAATTATGTTTTTCACTATAATGCGCCTGTTCTGATCGTTACGGCGAATCAAAAGGATTACGGAAATAATATTGCAGACTGTTCCTGCGCATTGGAAAATATGATGCTGATGACAAATGCACTGGATTTAGGCAGCTGTTGGATTAATCAATTGAAATGGCTGAATGAGAATCCTGTCATTTTGGAATACATGAAGAAGTTGGGGATGGATGACACCGAGAGAGTATACGGTGCATTGGCGGTAGGATATCCTGATACGGCAGATGGCTTGCCGGAGAGAAAACCTTTACAAAGAACCGGAAATAAGGTAACGGTCGTAGATTTGTAAAAGAGCAACCCTTTTTTAAGTTGCAAGAGATAACGTAGACAAGAGGAACGGAATTATGAATTCTAATTCGGATGATAAGCAAAACAATCTGGCATGGGAAGAGATCAGTACGGAGCACATCGTGCAGGATCAATGGATTGATTTCAGACGGTCAGCCTATCGGTTTCCGGACGGAAGCGTGTTTGAACCGTTTTACAGTTACAGCCGGAGAGATTATGTGGTGATTGTTGCATCGGATACAGACGGGAACTACCTCTGTGTCAGACAATTCCGCCACGGCATTAAGGAAGTGACGACGGAATTTCCTGCGGGCGGTATCGAACGAACGGACGGCAGGGAGTATGGGTCAAGGGGTGCTTCATTGGCATCGGAGGATGCGCTTGAGGCTGCTAAGAGAGAACTGCTTGAAGAGACGGGGTATGCCGCGGATGATTGGACACATTTGCTCACTGTTCCCTCAAATGCTACAATAGCAGACAATTACGCACACATTTACATGGCGAAGAATTGTCGTAAGTCCGGAGAGCAGAATCTGGACGAGACAGAGTTTTTGAATGTTAAGAAATACTCTTCGACCGAGATTGAAGAGATGATTTATAAAGGCGAATTTCAGCAGGCGGTTCATATTATGGCGTGGCTTATGGCGCAGAAAGGATAAAAGATGATGTTATTTATTGAATACCCGAAATGTTCAACTTGCCAGAAGGCAAAGAAATGGTTAGATGCACACAACATTGCACACACAGACCGTCATATTGTGGAGGACAATCCCACTTATGATGAACTCAAACAGTGGTATGAGAGAAGCGGTCTGCCGCTGAAAAAGTTTTTCAACACCAATGGTATCTTGTATAAGGAGATGCAGTTGAAAGATAAACTTTCTTCCATGAGTGAGGAAGAGCAGCTGAAACTTCTCGCCACCGACGGAATGCTTGTGAAGCGTCCGTTTGTCGTGAACGGCGACATGGTTCTTACCGGTTTCAGAGAAGCGGAGTGGGCAGAGAAACTTTTGTAGATGAGAAACGGGGGATTCGGCCGAGCCCGAATGGGTGCCCGGGATAAATCCATTTTTCGTTCTTCCAGACATATTTTTGTATCCGGCTCAGCCTTGGAATAGTTGTTGCGTCCCCCACATATATGGAGATTGTAAATAAGGAGCTGTGCACTAAATTAGTGCACAGCTCTTTATTTACTCATACTGTGTCATTTCAATGCTTCTTAAGACGAAATGTTTTGCCGCGCTTAGATTTCTAGGGCTATTCTGAATTTTGTTTAGCATGCCTTTCACAAAATCACAATTCCTTTTGTAGCAAGAAGCCTGTAAGTACATGCAAAGAATACCTCTTATTGCCTGCATTAAAGGTATTCCATCAAAGGAACATTCGAAATGACGAACAAACATATCATGTATTTCGCGGTTGCTGATATCTAAGCGAATCGAGCTGTCACACGGCCTGCGGCAATTCTTCTTACTCACTACAATGCGACCACTTTTGTTATTTGTTCTGTGTGTTCGCTTGTATTCCGCCGCAATAGCATCTATTTTTTCGACAACATAGTTGAGACATAATCGATCTTCCATATCAAACATACGCACTCCATGTACAAAGTGACGGCGATAGCTACCAGCCGTATTGAGTGTAGCGAGTATATTAGGGTTTTGACGAATTGCCATGCAATTAATAGCTTCAAGCTTATGAATATCAAGCCTGGGATATAGCAGCTCAGCAGTAAACGGTATATTACTCCAACTTCCGCGCTTTCGCAAGACATGATTCTTGCTTGTCTCGCTTGTTATATCAAGCCATGCAATATCCCTACTTTGATCTCCGGGGCCTTCTTCATAGAGAACGATGTCGGGACGTGTATAGGGGCGAAATGCCTGCAGTGAATACCTGACTTTGCTCGCATGCGGAAGGGTAATTATCGTCTTATTTACGAATTCCTCGACTGCGTAGCCGTAGAGAAGATATATGCGGTCTTTTGCCCCTCTGACAATTTTGTCACCATACATTTCCTTTAAATAATCATTCCAAAGATTCAGCTTTCTGTTGAGCAGATAGCTGGAAAAATCTTGCAAACAAACTACATTTGCTCCATTCGTAACAAGCCGATCAAGCTCCATGATAAAGCAGTAAATATCGCTGTTCTTTTGTTCCATGATACGGTTTATATCGTTAATTACATTTAACATATTAAATCACGATTCTTTATTTTTTTTCAAGAGTTATCGGTTCAATTGCTGCTGCAAATATGGTGCTTAGTTTTGCCATACCCTCGGCGGGAGGCTGCTGAGCAGCGCGTGCGTAAATCTCATACTTTGCAGATTTGTCTGAGGTGCGGGTATTCTCGCTGCTTGTTGTTACCTTGCCCGAAATTGAAGCGTTAAAGCCCCACACACCGTAGCTCGACTCAAAACTTGACTCTGTGCCTGTGGTGTTCTTTTCGGTCACAACGTCTTTTACCTCCATAGTGAATCTCACCGTAGCCTCGTCCATCGTAAACGCCGGAATAGGAACAAGTGCGAGAAGCGGGGCCTCTACTTGTACTTGGGAGGTGGTGACCTTTCCCGTCTCAGTATCTACAACGGGTCGATTAAGATTGAACTTAACGGTTCTCGCCTCGACCGCTTCATCTTTTGAGAGGTCAGGCATTGTTTTAAACGCTAATCGGAAAAGTTCATCCAAATAGACATTGCATAGTTCTGCTTGTCCCTTTGCCACCTCGATGATTGGTTGTGACACAAGAAGTCCCAAAGGTGCGCCTACAAATTCGTTTGTGATTGCCATAAAATCTCTCCTTTCCCTTTATATAATTTTATATAAACCCAGCATATAAATGCCGGACTTATATCATTCCGTTAAGGTGGGTGATTATTCTCGCAACACCCTCTGATGCATCGCTGCACTTAAAAATTATCTCCATCGTGCCGAGATTTGTT
Source organism: Lachnospiraceae bacterium (assembly GCA_022510625.1). Lineage (GTDB taxonomy): Bacteria > Bacillota > Clostridia > Lachnospirales > Lachnospiraceae > UBA3282. The sequence goes on along the minus strand of JAFLTD010000014.1, from coordinate 9,521 downwards.
TTACTGTCTTCACTTTTTGCAGAAGAACATTGCGCCGATACTTCAACACCCTTTTCCGTTTCATTAAGCACCTCTAAATTAAGATTCAGCTTAACGCTGTCAAGATTTAGACTGTTGTGATTCAGCAAAGCCGCAACGGGAGCGTAGATTACCTTTGATGTTCCGTTTTCATTAGCAATGGGGAGTTCCACCTCGATCATACGTGGGCGATAGCTCTCTTCACCGTTTGCGCTGACACGTTTCTCAAAATAGTTCGTGAAAAAATGGTCGGTATTATTATCTGTAATCGCCCTGTGTGCCTCCTGTATGGCAGAGCCAATTGTTTGAAGCAGTGATTTCATTTCCATTCGATTTACACTCCCTTCTGAACTATTTTCTTCAATATGCAAGCACGCAGACACGCTCTAAAGGCACGTTGTACTTTTCCATCAACATTTTAAGATCGCTGCCGACCTCTACTATCTGATGACTTTTCCCACCCTTAAGGGGAGCCCACGCCGCATAGCGCTCGAGACTTGCCGATTCGTCTCCCGATTCCTCCGAATGCTTGTCCCCCAAATCCGAAATAAAACACTTACCCGCAAACATTTCTTCCCATTTCATATCTGACATCCTTTCTGTTTTTTAATAAATTTATATTACAAAGTATTTTGTTATATTCCTTTGGACCCCGCTATTTTTTTGCAGTATTTTTGACTATAATCGTAACAAAACTTAACAAATCATGCCCAAAAATGTTAAAATTAGTTGGTAGATATTTTGACATGCCGGCACTATAATTTGTTAAAAATAGTTGCAAAGGTGGGTTTTGTATGAGAAGATATTACTTAGATAATGTCAGATGGATGACGATTGTTTTGGTTGCTGTATATCATGTGATATACATATATGACAGCATTGTGGCGGACATTGGTGTCGGACCGTTTTATGCGAGTCAGCCGTGGGACGGATTGCAATATGTCCTGTATCCGTGGTTCATGGTACTGCTTTTTATCGTGGCGGGAATGTGCTCGCGCTACTATCTTGAAAAACATTCCGCTAAAGAGTTCCTGCGCTCCAGAACGAGAAAACTTCTTGTTCCATGCACAATCGGCCTTCTTATGTTCGGGTGGGTGCAGGGATATATCAGCATGGCAATCAGTGATGCATTTCTGACTATTCCGGATACCGTTCCGGGTTTTGCCATGTACTTCATTATGGTGTTGTCCGGTACAGGAGTGCTGTGGTTTATACAGATGCTGTGGTTTCTCTCCGTGCTGCTTTTCTTTATCAGGAAATTTGAAAAAGGGAAATTATACGAATTGAGCAGCAGAATCAATGTAGTTGGCTTGGTGCTTTTGGTGATTCCGGTATATCTGTCCGGACTTATTTTAAACACTCCGATCATTGCCGTTTACAGATTCGGAATTTATGGGTTTACGTTTTTCTTGGGTTACTTTGTGTTTGCGCATGACGAAGTGATTGACAGACTGAGCAAGTATGCTGTACCGCTTATTGTGGCGGCGGTCGTTCTTGGGGTGATATATGTTGTCCGGCATTTTGGAGACAATTACGCCGTGATGCCGACGGTGAATTGTATTCCGGCCGTCGCATATGGTTGGGCGGCTTGTCTGGCGATTCTTGCCTCCATGAAAAAATGGGGCGATGTGACATCGAAATTCATGGGATTCATGTCGAAAAGAAGTTTCGGAATATATGTTTTTCATTATCTGCCGCTGTCCGCCACGGCATATGTTCTCCGCAAATATACTTCTGTTCCGGCACTGCCGAGTTATTTGCTGGTTGCACTGGCTGCTTTTGCCGGAAGTTTCGTATTGTATGAAGTGATATCGAGGATTCCTGTGATCAGGTGGTGCGTCCTGGGCATCAAAAAGGAGAAAGCACCGAAGAGTGTGACACGTCGGAACGGAGGAGAGAATGTTTAAAGATAATCTGATTCAGTTAAGGAAATATCATCGGTTTTCTCAGGAGGACCTTGCGGAAAAGGTCGGTGTGACAAGGCAGGCGATTGCAAAATGGGAGGCCGGTGAGACAGTGCCGGACTTGGAAAAGTGCAGGTTGTTGGCAGAGATTTTTGAGGTTTCCCTCGATGATTTGGCGAACTATGAATCAGAGTCAAATTGGGGCGTCGGAGTTCCGCCGAAAGGCAAGCATCTTTTCGGTGTGGTCACGGTGGGTGACAAAGGGCAGATTGTAATTCCCGCTAAAGCAAGAAAATTATTCTCGATCAATGCAGGGGATCAAGTGGTGGTACTCGGGGATGAATCACAGGGAATTGCGCTGCTGAAATCAGACAACTTCCTGCAAATGGCGGATATGATACGGCAAAGCGCGGAGAATGCGAGGGAATAGAGAGGTATATGCAGATGAAAGCAGCACTTGTTGCCTGTTCAGACCCGATGCTATTATATCAACAAGACGATATAAAACAATTGAAAATGCTTTTGGAAAAAGAGGGCCTTGAAGTCGTGGTTAGTCCTTATCTGTTTGAACGATTTGAGAATCTTACGGAGCAAAACAAAGCACAGGATTTGATGGAATATTTTCGCGATCCTGAGATGAACTTCTTATTTGATGTTTCGGGCGGAGATATTGCTAATTCTGTATTGTCAGAATTGGATTACGACACAATCCGTGAGAGCAGGGCGACGTTTTGCGGATATAGTGATCTGACTACGGTTTTGAATGCGATTTATACACAGACCGGATGTGAGACGATTAACTTTCAGGTACGGAATTTACTATACGATGACGCGGAAGTGGAACGGATATATTTTAGGGAACACGTATTGCCGGGTAATGTGAGCGCAGAGGATTTGGATTGTCATTTTCTGCGCGGAGATGCCATGAGGGGCAGAGTGCTGGGCGGCAATATCCGCTGTTTTTTAAAGCTTGCGGGGACACCGTTTTGGCCGAAATTGAAAGGTGCTGTTCTTCTGTTGGAGGCATGCAGCGGAGGGGTCATGAAGATGACGACTTATTTACACCAGCTGAAACAGATGGGTGTGTTTGAACAGGTGAACGGCATTTTACTTGGAACATTTTCCGAGATGGAGCATAAGCAGCTTATTCCGACTATGGCGGAGTTGGTTCAATCGATTGTTCCGGCCACGCTTCCGATAGCGGCAACCCGGTATATCGGACATGAAACGGATGCCAGAGCGATTGTGATCGGGAGAGAATATTCTTTCGACTAAGGGTGATACAGTGCAGTAAATGCGTGGATTAAAGTATTCGTAGGAGGATGGTATGATGAAGCACGATGGAACGGTCAAAATCCTAACAGACAGGCTCATTCTCAGAAGGTTTACAATGGAGGATGCCGAAGCAATGTATAAGAATTGGGCATCCGATGACGAAGTTACCCAATATCTGCCATGGCCGACACATGCGGATGTGAATGTGACCCGCAGTGTTATAGAAGGATGGATTCAAAATTATGCCAATCCGGATTTCTATAATTGGGCTATTGTGTTGAAAACGATTGGGGAACCGATCGGCAGTCTTGGAGTGGTTAAATATGACGAAAAAACAGCATCCGCTGCAATCGGATGGTGTATTGGAAAACGATGGTGGGGACAGGGAATCATGCCGGAAGCGGCAAGAGCAGTTTTGCAATATTTGTTTAATGAGATCGGATTTAACAGAATAGCTGCGTATCACGATAAAAACAATCCTAAGTCCGGAAGAGTCATGCAAAAAATAGGAATGCTTCGCGAAGGAACTTTGCGAGCCAGCGGAAAGAACAACCAGGGTATTGTGGACGAGGTGTATTATTCCATTCTGAAAGAAGACTATGAGAAAGACCATAATCAGAATATAAAATTGATTTGGAAAATTGAAAAGTAAAGATCCCCTGCATAAGGTGTTGCTTGTTACGCTGCGTGATGATGTAAGATTCGCAGTGTAAGGAGGTGAAGAGCTATGTCAGAATACACGACCGGAGAGATTGCAAAGCTCTGCGGAGTCACCGTCAGAACCGTTCAGTATTACGATACCCGCGGACTTCTTGTGCCGAGCAAACTCAGCGAGGGCGGACGTCGGCTGTACTCGGAGGAAGATCTGAAAATGATGCAGATCATATGTTTTCTGCGGGAACTGGGGCTGCCGATTGATTCTATTACCCAACTGCTGTCCGAACCGGATTCAAGCAGTGTCATTTTGTTGCTGCTCGATCAGCAGGAGAAAGAGCTTCGAGACAAGATCAGCAAAGACCAGACTAAGTTGAACAAATTGGAAGAGTTGAAGCGGGGACTCAAGGATGTAGAGAATATTTCCGTCGAATCCATTGGTGATATAGCGTATATTATGGAAAACAAGAAGAAACTGAAGAAGGTCCGCATGGTAATATTGGGCGTGGGTATCCCGATCAATGTTATCGAGATTGCCGCCATTGTCCTGTGGATTGTCAAGGGAATTTGGCTGCCCTTCGTCTTGTGGTTGGTGATGGATATTGTTTTCGGAGTTTGGATCAGCAGGTATTATTATAGACGGGTAGCTTATATTTGCCCTCAGTGTCATGAGGTGTTCAAACCTGCTTTTAAACAAATGTTTTGGGCAAGGCATACACCCAATACACGGAAACTCACCTGCACAAACTGCGGGCATCACGGGTTTTGCGTAGAAATCTACGGAGGGAATATCAGTGCATAAAGCAGTCATCTTTGATATTGGCCGAACTTTGGTGCAATACAAAACTCCATTGAATTGGTCTAAGTTATATCGACCGGCATTTCAGTATGTTGCGGATCAGTGCGGTTATCACTTTTCGGAAGACCAGTATCTGCATATCGGTGATGTGCTGACCAAATACAATACAAGGATTAATCCCAGAATACAAGAGGCATCGTCTGTGCAGATCTTTACGGAGATTGCAGACGGTGCCGGTTTGTCAAAAGAAGATGTCGAACAGGTAAAACATTATTTCTTCTCTTATTTCAGACAGGATGTTTCTTTATATCCTGAGATTGAAGAGACATTGAAAACGCTTGTTGATAAAGGTGTCATGACAGGTACACTGTCCGATGTCGCATATGGCATGGATAATATATATGCGCTGGAGGATATAGCACCCATAAGAAAATACATAGATTATCCTCTTACATCGAACGATGTAGGATTCAGAAAACCGAGCACAAAAGGTTTGGAGATGTTAGCTGAAAAAATGCAGATTGATTTTTCGGAGATGATATTTGTCGGAGACGAGGAAAAGGATATTATTTGTGCAAATGATGCGGGAGCATATTCGGTTCTTATCAATAGGGACAGCATCGTGAAAAACTATGGGCAAAAGAATGAAATATGTTCACTGGCGGATTTGTTAAGTATTGTTGATACAGAATGATAAGCATTTCTTAGGCACAAGAGAGAAATTGAGAGTTGAAGGATAATGGACAGATAGCAAAAGACGCGGGGATTGAAACACCAATGGATGTTTTGAAATATTTGACTGAAGATCAAGATTCAGGGGAGAGTAAAAATGGTTGTATTATGCTCTAACGGTTTATCAAGTAATAAACTGTTGTCCTTTGTGAAGGAAAGAGTTGTTGATTGTAAAACTGCTGCATTAGTAGTTACGGCTGACAACGAATATAAAGAAAAGAATTATCATGTTCAGAGGTGTATCAAAGAATTGGAATCACTAAATTTAGTGGTAGACACTTTTGATTTGGATAATCAATCACCAGAACTATTACTGAACTATGATGTTTTAGAATTTATAGGCGGTAATCCATTTTATTTGTTGCATGCAATTAGACAAAGTAATGCCACAGATATATTGAAAGATTTTGCGGAGAAGAAAATTTTAATTGGTTGGAGTGCAGCAGCATTTGTATTTAGTCCCACACTTGAATTGGTAAATGGCTATTCGCCGGAAATGAATTTTATTGGCTTAACTGATTTAAATGCTCTTGCATTGACAAAAGTCGAAGTTTTGCCCCATTACAATAAGTTCATCACAAGATTTGAGCAGTTTGAAGAAAAGTGCAGTGCTTATGAAAAAGAGCATAATACTATAGTTATTCGGTTAAATGACGGTGATGGCGTTATTATTGATGGCGAAGAAGTAATCGAATGTCGTGCGTGAATTTCAATTAAGGGAGAGCTACAAAATGCCGTACCAAAACATTATAGATGCTTTTATCGCCGCAGCGAAAGAAATAATCGGAGAACAGTTGACAGGAATTTACTTGCACGGGTCCTTGGCTATGGGATGTTTTAATCCCGAAAAGAGTGATATTGATCTTATCATTATAATTAAGGACAACATTTCCGACGAACAGAAAGTAAAGTTTATGGAACGGGTTGTAGCCCTAAATCAACAAGCACCCGCAAAAGGATTGGAGATGAGTATCGTACTCAGACAATATTGCAATCCCTTTGTATATCCGACGCCGTTTGAACTGCATTTTTCACCTGCACATTTACAGTGGTTTCATGATAATCCGCAGGATTATGTGCAAAACATGAAGGGTGATGACAAAGATCTGGCGGCGCATTTTACGATCATTCGGCAATACGGCGTTACATTATATGGAGAAGAAATTGAAAATGTTTTCGGAGAAGTTCCGCGGAAAGATTATATCGACAGCATTTGGGAAGATGTGCGGGAGGCGCGGGAAGAGATTTCGGAAGAGCCAATGTACATAACACTAAATTTATGCAGAGTGTTGGCTTTTTGCAGAGACGGACTGTGTCTGTCCAAGCAGGAAGGTGCCCGGTGGGCAATGGAACATCTGCCCGTTGCATATACGCCTATTATTTCAGATGCATTAATATGCTATCAAACGGATCGGGAGATGGTGGTAGAGAAAGAGAGCGGAAAAGCATTTGCGGATAGGATGTTAGCAGACATAGAGAAAGCAATGAGGCAGATTTAAGTTATTTTTGAGAAAGAGTTTTCAAGGTGAAAGTATTATGAATAAAAATGATTATACAAATTATAATTCCGCCACATGGGATAATATAAACGAATGTCTTGTTGACAAGACAACAGTCATCAGCCATGAGGATTATATAGCGGCGAAGAACGGAGTGTTGAATGTTTCGCTCGCGGGAGCTAAAATGGTCCCAAGAGAATGGTTTCCACCATTAAAGGATGCTGATGTTCTTGCATTGGCTTGCGGAGGCGGTCAACAATGTCCGGTGTTCGCTGCGCATGGAGCAAAAGTGACAGTAACTGACTTTTCGGACAATCAGCTTGCCAATGAAAAATATGTCATGGAGCGAGAGGAATATGATATCAATATTGTCAAAGCAGATTTGTCCAAACCTTTTCCGTTTGCAGACAGTTCTTTTGATATGATTTTTAATCCCATATCCAACTGCTACATTGAAGATATTTTACCGATGTGGAAAGAATGCGCACGAGTCATCAAATCCGGTGGGATATTAATGATGGCGTTTGTAAAAGAAGAATTGTTTTTGTTTGAACCTGATTTTAAAAAGGAAGATGTTTTAATTTCAAGACATCCCTTACCTTTTAATCCGCTAAAAGACTTGTCACAAGAAGAGTTAGAGCAAAAGCAGAACATGCAGATGCCGCTTGCCTTTAGTCACACACTGACAGAGCAAATCGGAGAACTGATTAAAGCGGGGTTTGAAATTACAGATATTTACGAAGATTGCGATGGCGGCGGTTTAATTGATAAATATATGAACGCCTATGTAGCGGTTCGGGCAGTGAGGAAATAAATATGTAGGGTGGGGTTATTTATGGGAAAAGATATTCTCTTTCAAACAGACGATTTTATATTTTCGTATCGTGTAGGCGGGGTTTTGATACATAACGATAGGATCCTTTTACAAAAACCCAAAGATGATGATTATGCGATTATTGGCGGACATGTATCGAATATGGAAACGTCGCGGGAGACCTTAAGAAGAGAATATCAAGAAGAATTGCATGCAGATATTGAAGTAGGTAATTTACTGGCAGTGAGCGAGATTTTCTTCCCGTGGTGGGACAACAAGCCCTGCCATCAAATATGCCTTTATTATAAGGTGCACTTGTGCGATGAAAGTTCAATTCCCATGGACGGTACATTTCCGGGGTATGACGAACTGGATAACAGACGGGTCGATCTGGATTTCTGTTGGGTGCCGTTGGATGAATTGAGAAACGGATTGAAAGTCTATCCCTTGGAATTGATACCGATTATTTTGGAGGACAGCAAAGAAATTAAGCACTTTGTTTCAGTTGATTTATAATTTTATAAGTATGAATGAATATCCGTAATAATTTCATCACTATAAGAAAGAGGTGTATAAAATGGAAATTATAAGTATTAACGAGAACACTTGGCGGATTGAAGAAGAGGGTGTAAGGTTCTTTTTGCTGGCGGGAGATAATAAGGCTTTACTCATTGACAGCGGGATGCAGGTACATAACGCTAAGGAGATAGCCGAAGGTCTTGTGGATCTTCCGATAGAACTGTTAAACACACATGCTGATATGGATCATGTTGGGAGCAATGAAGAATTTGACTCCTTTTATATGAATCCTGCGGAAGCCTCCAATTATTATAATACCAATAAAAAGACAGGAACGATCATTCCTGTTTCCGATGGAGATATGATTGATCTCGGTGGTCGTGAGATAGAAATCATCACACTTCCGGGACATACGCCGGGAAGTATTGCAGCGCTGGACAAGAACAATAAAGTGCTCATCAGCGGCGATCCCGTTCAGGACGGAAATATTTTTATGTTTGGTGTTCAGAGGGAAATGCATGCATATCTGCTCAGTCTTGAAAAACTGGAGAAGTATAAAGACCGTTTTGATACCATCTATCCTTCTCATGGGACATTTCCTGTCGGACCGGAGCTCATTGATTCTTTACATGAAGGCGCTCTTCGAGTTATGAACAGAGAAGTAGAAGGGTACGAGGCAGAAATTTTTGGGACGAAGATAAAGAAGTATGATGTGGGAGCAGCAACTTTTTTATGTGATCAATAGATTCATTATAACAGTATGTTGTTGTATTGGAAGAATCAACTGCGCGAACAGGCATTATTCAGATAGTTATGAAAAGGGGTAAGAATGAATATGAGTCAGTACATCAAAAATTTTCCGGCAGAAGAAGTCGTAAATCTGGCTGAGCAAATTACCGTGAGACCGGGTGAAATAGCCAGCAAGACTCTGGCGCAGAACGATGCGGTCAGTATCACTTTGTTTGCATTCGATCAAGGTGAAGAGATTTCTACCCATGAGTCTGTTGGGGATGCGTTTGTGACAGTGTTGGAAGGCGTAGGAGAATACACGGTAGGCGGCAAGAAGTATGAAGTCCGTGCGGGAGAATCTCTGGTCATGCCTGCCAATGTGCCGCATGCCGTCTACGGTAAGGAAGCTTTTAAGTGGCTTTTGGTAGTGGTGTTTCCGAAAGGATTTGGGAATTGATTAGGTTTAGGAGGATCAGTCATGAAAATCACAATTAATCCGGAGGGCACTTGGTATCACGGTTCTAATGTGCTTTTTTCTGAATTGAGAGAAGGGAGCACGATTACACAATGGCGTGAAC